>JAJUKC010000011.1 GCA_029264995.1 Marinobacter sp.
TCCATGGCAGGCCATGGTGCCCAACAATTCGTGGGTGACGGCTTCTACCCGGTCACTCTGGCCATGCTCGATCAGGTCGGCCAGTACATCCCGCACCAGCTGTTCAGTGTCGGCACCTCGCAGCAGTGCGGGAATCTGCCGCACTGCCAACGTCTCTGGCCCGATACGCTCAATCTGCAGACCAAGCTGCTGCAGCTCTTCACCATGGCTCTCTGCAAGCGCTGCCTCTTTCTGGCTCACAGCCAGCGACAGGGGCACCAACAGCGGCTGGCTCTTCAGATCCTGTTCGACCAGAGCCCGCTTCATGCGCTCATAAGTAATACGCTCATGGGCGGCATGCATATCCACCACGATCAAGCCAGCACGGCTCTGTGCCAGAATGTAGATTCCGTGCAGCTGGGCAATCGCATAGCCCAATGGCGGCTCTTCCACATCATCCCTGGGCGGCGTAACCGCAGCTGAAGCGGCTGACATGTCCGCCTGGGCAACGGGGGTTGAAACACCCCCACCCTCGTTCAATGACTGGTAAAACGCCATCTGATCACTGGCCCGCCACTCCTGCTGGAGCGGCTGTCCGGGCGATGCCGGGTAAGCCTCAGTGCGCGACTGTGTGGGCCAGGGCGCCGATGTGCCCGGGGCGCTGAAACCGCCAACCGAACCTTCGGGTTCAGCAACCGCAGACTCACGACCAAAGGATTGGGCCGCCGCCCCACGGAGATGATCATCCGGGCGTACATCGGCCAGGGCTCGATGCAGAGTCCGGAAAATAAAATCGTGAACCAGCCGGCCGTCGCGAAACCGAACCTCATGCTTGGTGGGGTGAACGTTTACATCCACTGTGGCCGGGTCTACTTCCAGGTACAGCACAAAGGCCGGGTGACGGTTGTTATACAGAACATCCCGGTAGGCCTGGCGAACTGCATGGGCGACCAGTTTGTCCCGAATCACCCGGCCATTCACAAAGAAGTACTGCAGATCTGCCTGACTGCGAGAAAAGGTCGGCAGCGCCACCCAACCCCAAAGGCGCAACCCGGTGGCCTCGGCATCAATAACCACCGCATTGTCGATAAACTGCTGGCCACACAGGGAGCCAATGCGGCGCTCCTTGTCCAGATCCGTCTCAGCAGGGCGCAGGCTTTGCACCACTCTCTGGTTATGACGCAGGGTAAACCCGGTATCAAACCGACTCAGAGCCTGACGGCGAACACACTCTTCAACGTGGTTGAATTCAGTTTTTTCCGTGCGCAGGAATTTGCGCCGGGCAGGAGTATTGAAGAACAGATCCCTCACTTCAACGGTGGTACCCACGGGATGGGCCGCCGGCGAGATGCGAGCATCCATGTCGCGACCTTCCACCTCAACACGGGCCGCCGCTTCCTGCAACTCGGTACGGGAGGTGAGGGTCAGGCGTGACACGGAGCTGATACTGGCCAATGCCTCGCCCCGGAACCCCAGAGACGCCACCGCCTCGAGATCGTCAAGGGTCAGGATCTTGCTGGTGGCATGCCGGCTCAGGGCCAGAGGCAGGTCCGCCTCTTCAATACCGGAGCCGTCGTCACGTACCCGGATCAGTTTTGCCCCGCCCTGCTCGATTTCCACATCGACGCGCGAGGCCCCGGCATCCAGGGCATTTTCAACCAGCTCTTTAACAACAGAAGCAGGACGTTCTACCACCTCCCCGGCAGCAATCTGATTGGCAAGCCGGGGGGACAGTAACTGGATGTGGGGCATATCCGGGGACTACCTCTTGATCAGGATGAGGGGATGCGAATGGTTTGCCCTACCATAACACGATCATCGTTCATCCCGTTAAAGCGCATCAGCTCACTGACGGTGGTCTGGTTTTCCCGGGCCACCGCCGAGAGGGTATCCCCCCGCTGTATCCGGTACTGGCTGACGTCGGTGCCGCCCCGATTCTGCTGTTTTTCCCAGGCCAGCAACGTGCCGGGAGGTGGTGTGCGGCGAAAATACTGCTCGATGCCCTCGAAAATGGCGTTGGCCAGCTTGTTGCGGTACCACTCGGAGGCAAGATTCTTCTCTTCGGTCGGATTGGAGATGAAACCGGCCTCCACCAGAATCGAGGGGATGTCCGGCGACTTCAGAACCACAAATGCCGCCTGCTCCACCCCCTGCTTGTGAAGCTTGGCCACTCGGCCCAACCGGCCCAGCACGGAGTCTCCAACTCCCAGGCTGGCGTTGATACTTGCGGTCATGGAGAGATCCAGCAATACCCCGGCCAGCATGTCATCGCGACCATCCAGAGAGACACCGCCGGCACCACCGATCAAATCTGAACGGTTCTCGCTCTGGGCGAGCCATCGAGCCGTTTCACTGGTGGCACCGCGCTGAGACAGCGCGAAGACAGATGCTCCTCGTGGCTGCGGCGTTCTGAAGGCATCGGCGTGCACCGACACGAACAGATCCGCGTTGTACTTGCGCGCCAGCAAGGTGCGGTTCCGCAGGCCCACGTAATAATCGCCTGTCCGAGTAAGCTTGGCCGTGAATCCTTTCTGCTGGTTGATCAGGTCGGCCAGACGCTTTGCCATTCTCAGTACGACATCCTTTTCCCGGGTCCCCCGGGGCCCTATTGCGCCCGGATCTTCGCCGCCATGACCGGCGTCGATAACCACGATAATGTCACGCTTACCGGCAGAATCCTGGGTCACCGTCGGGCTCGTCGCCCGATCGAGACGGCTGCCCTGTTCATCAATAAGATCGACCACCAGACGATGGCCATACTGCTGATTCGGCTCCAGCACAAAGCTACGGGGCTTGATATCACTTTTCAGGTCCAGTACCACCCGCAAATCGTTACCATTCCTTGGCGCGCTGCGAATACGCTGAATGGGGCTGCCGGAGAGGTCGACCTTGCTGAAATCCGTGCTCAGGGCAGCATCCTTCAGATCAATAACCAGCCGGGACGGTCCACTCAGAGAGAATACGTTGTGCTCAACCAGACCGGCAGTGTCCAGCACCAGGCGGGTATGATCCGGAGCCGGCCATAAACGCACCCCCTCGACCCGGGTACCGGCCAAAACTGTACTGGCTGAAAGCAACAGCGCCATAATCACCAAGATTTTCATGAATCCGGCCCTATCAGTTCTATTTCATTAAGCAAGGAAGCCCCAAGCTCCGAACGGGCGCGCAATACCACAGAGCGCCCCTGACCTTCCCGTTCAAGATGGATTTCCAGATCCGGATCAGGCAAGACTCCCTGACCACGCTCCGGCCACTCAATAATCCGGATGCTCTGGCTGGCAAAATAATCCCGGATTCCCATGTATTCCAGTTCCTCGGGGTCACCCAGGCGGTACAGATCAAAATGGTACACCGGTGGTTCCAGGTGTTCGTAGGGTTCAACCAGTGTATAGGTCGGGCTCTTGACGGCACCCTCGTGGCCAAGCCCTCTCATAACACCACGGCTCAGGGTCGTCTTGCCCATCCCCAATTCGCCGTCGAGAAAGACAGTGAGGCCTTCCCGGGCATGGCCGGCCAACCGGGCCAACTCAGCCCCGAGCCTTTCAGTCTCGGCCTCGTCTTCCAGAAACAACCGGCGTTCATTTCCAAAAATACTCATCGATTCCCCCGGTCATTGAAACATTCAGGCCGCTCCGACCTTGCCAGCACCTTCGGTATGACTGCGATCACATCAGCCGGGAGCAGCCCCATATAGCCTTTATTCTGCCCCGCCTCATCCGCGGCCGCCAGATGTAACGCAGCTGAAGCCATTACCGCCTGACGGGCGGACGGCATTTGCCCAAGAAACGCCCCCAGGATGCCCGACAGCACATCGCCCATGCCCCCTGTCGCCATCCCCGGATTACCGCCCGGTATTATGCCGGGCACTCCGCTGCCAGTGGCAACAACCGTACCCGCACCTTTGAGCAGGACAATGCCATGCCACTGCTTCTGTATGCGTGCTGCCGCTCCCATCCTGTCCGTCTCGACTTCCTGAACACTACAGCCCAGCAACCTCGCTGCCTCTGCCGGGTGGGGCGTCAGCACATGGTTTTCCGCCGGCGCCGGGGCGCGGTCGGCCATGAGGTTGAGTGCATCTGCGTCCAACACTCTGGGCTTGCCACTGGCAATAACCTGCTGCAGCATTTGCTGTCCCCAGGCGGACTGGCCGATCCCGGGTCCGCAGACCACGACATCGGGTTTCTCCAGTAAAGCCGGCAACTCAGACCCGTGGGTTACACCCCTGACCATCAACGACGGACAACGAGCCAGCGCAGCGGTAACGTATTCCGGCCGGGTGGCCAATGACACCAACCCGGCGCCGGCCCTGGAGGCCGCCTCTGCAGCCATGATGCCCGCCCCGCCGAAACCGTGATCTCCGGCCACCACCAGGACATGACCAAACATTCCCTTGTGGGCGTTAGCGGGGCGTTCCGGCAACCAGGACTGGCATCGCGCCCAGGGATATAGCTCGGCCTGGGGCATTTCCCCGCTCTGCTGACCGGCGTTAATCGCACCCAGCGCTTCAAACATTACCTGACCACAGACACCCGCGCCCGCGCCGGTGAAGAGGCCAGTCTTGGCGCCGATGAACGTGACCGTCACATCGGCATGCACCACATCCCCTTTCGCGGCACCGGTTGTGGCATCCAGGCCAGACGGCAAATCCACCGCCAATACAGGCTTTCCGGAATGGTTCAACTGACCAATAACTTTGGCAAAGGGCTCCCTGGGCGCGCCGGTTACTCCGGTACCGAGCATGGCATCTACTACCACCGAAGCGCTATCCATCCGCGCTTGCACATCGGCACCGGACATAGCGCTGAGTTCAAGAATCTCGACACCATCGGCCCGGGCTTTCAGGAACGCGGACCGGGCATCGCCCGTGAGCTTTTCCGCAGGTGCCACGGCAACACACGCCACATCAATGCCATGACGCTTAGCGTTGGCGGCCACCAGGTAGCCATCGCCACCGTTATTGCCAGCCCCGCACAACACAAGCACAGGCTGCGCTCCGGGCCAGAATGCCACCAGGTGACGAAACGCCGATCTGGCTGCCGTTTGCATCAATTCGAAGCCATCCACCCCCTGCTGTTCAATCAGATAGCGATCCATCGCCCGCACCGAGTCGGCGGAATAGAGCGCTTCTGGTAGACTGTGCTCGGAAACAGAGGGCATTTGCCGGGAACTCCCAGATAAAGAAACCGGTTTAAGAAAATTGGCCAGATACCTGTAAAGCATAGCAAAACAGGAAAAAAGGTCATAACTTAATCAAATTAAATCTTCGCAGGGCCACACCTGCCAACAGTCCACTATGGCCTTTACTTCAGAACACTCAGCCGCCGAAACGCCGCGAACCGAACTGTCGGAACTACCCGAACAGATCCGTCAATGGGCACGGGAGCTGGGCTTTTCCGATGCCGGGATTACCCGGGCGGAGACGGGGCCTCACGCAGAACGTCTTCAGCGCTGGCTGGCAGCAGGTTACCACGGCCAGATGGCCTACATGGCCGACCATGGCGACAAACGTTACACACCCGACTCCCTGGTACCCGGGACCACCCGCGTCATTTCCGTCCGACTGGATTACCTGCCAGCACCAGACAACCCGAAACAAGTGCTTACTGACCGGGAACGGGCCTACGTTACTCGCTACGCCCTGGGGCGCGACTACCACAAACTGATGCGCAAACGCCTGGCCACGCTGGCAAAATGGATTGACGAGGCTGTCAGCGGCTATGACTACCGGGCATTTGTCGACAGCGCGCCGGTACTTGAGCGCGGACTGGCGCAACGGGCCGGACTGGGTTGGATTGGCAAAAACAACATGCTGATTCACCCCAAAGCCGGTTCGTTCTTTTTTCTGGGAGAAATCTTCACCAGTGCGCCCCTGCCCCTGGATGCATCGTTCGACAGCCAACACTGCGGCTCTTGCGCTGCCTGCCTGGACGTATGCCCAACCGACGCCTTTGTAGGCCCTCACTTACTGGATGCCCGGCGCTGCATCAGCTATCTCACTATTGAACTGAAAGGGCCGATCCCGGAGGAGCTGCGTTCAAAAATGGGCAATCGGGTATTCGGCTGCGACGATTGCCAGTTGGTCTGCCCCTGGAACAAGTTCAACAAGCCCACCGAGGAGGAAGACTTCAAACCCAGACATGGCCTGGACAATTCAACACTGGCCGAGTTGTTCCTGTGGACCGAGCAGGAGTTTCTGAAGCGTACGGAGGGGTCCGCGATCCGGCGCACCGGCTACGAAAACTGGCTGAGGAATCTGGCGGTGGGACTGGGCAACGCCCCCAGCACCATTCCGGTGGTGGAGGCGCTCAAGGCCCGGGCCGACCACCCGTCGGAACTGGTCCGGGAGCATGTGGCCTGGGCCCTGAAACAGCACGGGTTATAGTTTGAAGAAATGATCCCGGTAGTGGCGCAGTTCGTTGATGGAATCACGGATATCATCCAGGGCCAGATGGCTGCCCTGCTTCTTCACTCCTTCCAGCACGTCCGGTCGCCAGCGACGGGCCAGTTCCTTCACCGTTGAAACATCCAGATTGCGGTAGTGGAAGAAGGCTTCCAGTTTGGGCATATACTTCACCAGAAACCGCCGGTCCTGACCGATACTGTTACCGCAGAGCGGGGATGCTCCGGGTTCCAGATGTTTGCCCAGAAAATCCAGGGTTTGCTGCTCGGCCTCTGCCTCACTGATGGTACTCTCTTTGACCCGTTGGGTCAGACCACTGGCACCATGGGTGCGGGTGCACCATTCATCCATCTGCTCCAGCAGGCTGTCAGGCTGGTGAATGGCAATCACCGGCCCCTCTGCCACGATATTCAGATGGGAGTCGGTGATGATGCTGGCCATCTCGATAATGCGTTCTTGCTCGGGGTCCAGGCCGGTCATTTCCAGGTCAATCCAGATCAGGCGGTCGCCGTTACTCATCTCGCTGTTACCTATGCCGTTTTGTCGGGTGGATGAAGTTCTGTGTATTGTCCACGATTCACGTATGATGTGATACCCAAACGCCGGTTAACCGATTGAACGCAGATGGCAAAACGACGATTGAACAAACGCCAGCAATGGCGCATCGAAAAGATCCAGAAAGAACGGACGGTGAGGGCTGCGCGCAAGGAAAAAGCGGTGGAAGAACAAGCCGCCGCCGGTGAGCTTGGCCCTGAGCAGAATGGACTGGTGATTGCCCACTACGGCCAGCAACTGGATATCGAGGCGTTTGAAGGCCCGGAATCCGGGCAGGTGTTCCGCTGCTTTGTCCGGGCCAACATTGACAGCCTGGTGACCGGAGACCGAGTGGTCTGGCGACCGGGCAAAAGCAAAACCGGCGTGATTGTCGCCCGCTGTGAACGGGAAAACCTGCTGCAGCGCCCGGACAACTTTGGCGCGCTAAAACCAGTGGCCGCCAATATCGACCATATCATTCTGGTCATTGCACCGGAGCCCGAGCCCCACGATAACCTGATCGATCGTTATCTGGTGGCGTCTGAAAGCTCTGACATTCCGGCGGTAATCCTGCTGAACAAGACAGACCTGATAAACGACGACAACCGGGATCAGATCGAAGCCCTGCTGGCCAGGTATCAGGCGCTGGGCTATGAGGTGGCGCGCACTTCAGCTGCAGAAACCGCAGGCACGCCAGCCCCGGAAGTGGAAGCTCTGGTGCGGAATCAGACCAGCGTCTTTGTGGGCCAGTCCGGCGTAGGCAAGTCTTCCATCATTCAGACGCTGTTACCGGATGAACTGCTACGGGTAGGCGCGGTCTCCGAGAGCACCGGCAAGGGCGTGCATACCACCACCACGGCCAAATTGTTCCACCTGCCCGGCGGGGGTGATCTGATCGATTCTCCGGGTATCCGGGAGTTCGGTCTCTGGCACATGACGCCGCAGGAAGTGGAATACGGGTTTCGGGAAATCCGGCCGCTGATCGGGCTCTGCAAGTTCCGCAATTGCCGGCACATGGGAGATCCGGGCTGCGCTCTGGACGCAGCTGCCGAGGCTGGTGAGATTTCAGCGGAACGCCTGAAGAGCTTTCATCGCATCCTTCAGGATATGACTGATCAGCAGGCTCGTGGTCTCAAGCTCACCTGAGCCCACAGAATCAACGCTACCAGTTCAGCTCCCCCGGAGCGGATTCTTCTTTCGGTTGGAACCAGTCGCCACCTTCCAGCTGTTCCAGAGCCTGCTGCTCCTGCTCCTCCGTCGGGCGAGTAAGATCAATCAGCGGCTGATCGGAGCGCCCGGCCCCGGTCTCAATGCTGTCGGCGGTCTTTTTGTTCAGAACAATAATGGAAATGCGGCGGTTCACCGGAGCCGTGGGATTGTCCTTGTCGAACAGCACCGAATCACTTAGCCCCACCACCCGGGCAATCTGCTCCAGCCGGACGCCACCGGCAACCAGAGCTCGCCGCGCGGTATTGGCACGGTCAGCCGACAACTCCCAGTTGGTGTAACCCGGCCGGCCACTGAACGGCGTGGCATCGGTATGGCCGGTAATACTAAGCTTGTTGTTGACGGACCCCAGGGTCTTGGCCAGTTCAAACAGAATGTCCTGAGAGTAGTACTTCAGCTCCGCACGACCGCTGTCGAACATGGGCCGACCGGACCGATCTACAATCTGAATCCTCAGGCCCTCATCGGTGATGTCAATCAGCAACTGATCCTTGAATTCCTGCAGGGTCTGGTTCTGTTCAATCCGCTCCTGCAATTCCTGAAACAGCTCCTGCATCCTACGTTGTTCCAGGGTGTCTGCGAGCTCATCCACCACCTCGTCTTCAATCTGGATGGTACTGGCTTCCTGATCCTGGGTGGCTTCCTCGATGACCGAAGCGCTGCCCTCAAGGTCTACCGGGTTGGGCGAGCCGCCTTCGGTAAAGCCTACAGGATCCTTGAAGTAGCCTTCTACCGCCAGCTTCTGCTCAGGTGTTGCCGTCGCCGTCAGCCAGAGCACCAGGAAAAACGCCATCATGGCGGTCGCAAAATCGGCAAACGCTACTTTCCAGGAGCCGCCGTGATGCCCGCCGACAACCTTCTTCTTGCGTTTGATGATGATCGGCTGTTCTTCCACAACGAACTCCGGGCGTTAACAGGGGCCGTTATTTCGAACGGACGTGATCATTCAGTTCCTGGAAGCCTGGCCGCTTGTCTGTCGGCAGCGCCTTGCGCCCGAACTCGATCGCCATCTGCGGCGCCTGGCCAGAGACGGTGGCGACGATGGCAGACTTTACGCATTCGTAGGCCTTCAGTTCGTACTTGGCCGAATGCTCCAGTGCGATCGACGTTGGGCCCACAAAGCCGTAACCCATCCAGATACCCAGAAAAGTACCCACCAGAGCCGCCGCCACACTCAAACCTATCTTTTCCGGCCCCTCCGTCAGGAAGTTCATGGTGATCACGATGCCCAGTACTGCCGCCACGATGCCCAGGCCCGGCAAGGCATCGGCGATCTTGTTTACCGCGTGGGCGGGCTCTTCGAGCTCATGCTGGCGACTGTCAATCTCGTTCTCCATCATGCCTTCGAGCTCATGAGGGGCCATGTTGCCGGAACTGATAATGCGCAGGTAATCGGTGATGAAATCCAACAGGTGTTTGGACTTCATGATCGCGGGGTAACGGCTGAAAATCTGGCTCGACTCCGGATTATCGATATCCTCTTCGATAGCCATAACACCCTGCTTGCGGGATTTGTCGAAGATCTCGTAGAGGAGGCTGAGCAGATCCATGTAATAGGATTTATTGAAGGGGGAGCCGGTGAGCAAACGAAGGCAGCCCTGAAACACCTCTTTGACCGTATGCATCGGATTGGCAATCACAAACGAGCCGACAGCCGCTCCACCAATGATCAGAATCTCGGTCGGCTGCCACAAGACTGCCAGATTGCCGCCGTGCAGAACGTATCCTCCCAGAACGCTCGCAACAACGACCACAGCTCCAATAATCAATAACATGGTGACTATGCACGCCTTTTGTCTGGTTAACGGCCGGGGCCGGTTACTACCCGAAGCTGGCTCAGCCGGGAACACCCAAAATGTGATCTGATAATAGCAAGCATCAACCGTAACAGCGAAGATGTGAAACAATTTCTATACACTGCGCCGGGTTTGGTAAACTACCGCGCTTTATGATCGCAAGAGTCTCCCGGAATGCTTGATAAACTGTTTGTTCTTAGCCAATACGTCACACCCCAGCTGGCGGTTTCCCGCTTGGCCGGCCGTCTGGCCGACAGCGAGAGCAGTCCCGCCCTGAAAAACCGTGTGATCAAATGGTTTATCGGCCGCTATGGCGTGAACATGAGCGAGGCCGCCGAGCCGGACTTTACCGCCTACCCTACATTCAACGCGTTTTTTACCCGTGCACTCAAGTCGGGCGCGCGTACCATTGATCCTGACCCGAGCACCCTCGTCAGTCCGGTGGACGGTGCCATCAGCCAGATTGGCCAGATCAGCACAGACCGTGTATTCCAGGCCAAGGGGCAATCATTCAGTCTCACTGAACTGCTCGGCGGCGATGACACGCGGGCGGAACCCTTCCGGGAAGGCGAGTTTTCCACCATTTACCTGTCGCCCAAGGATTACCACCGCATCCACATGCCCATGGCTGGCACCCTGAAAGAAATGGTGTACGTACCCGGGAAGCTGTTCTCAGTCAATCCGGTAACCGCCGAAAATGTGCCGAACCTGTTCGCCCGAAACGAACGGGTGGCTTGCCTGTTCGACACCGAGGCGGGCCCCATGGCTATGGTATTGGTCGGCGCGATGATTGTGGGCAGCGTGGAAACCACCTGGGCCGGCGTGGTAGCGCCCAATTCCGGCAAAGTTATGCAATGGCAGTACCACGGAGACGATGCCGTTAAGTTTGAAAAAGGTCAGGAAATGGGCCGCTTCCGCCTGGGCTCCACCGTGGTACTGGTGATGCCCAAGGGTGCGGTTAAATGGCAGCCGAATCAGGTGGCCGAAAAGACCGTACAGCTGGGCGAAGCCTTCGGCAAACTACACGTCGAATAGCAAGGCTCAGGCCCGCTCAATCGGAAACGCGAGAACGTCCCGGATATCGGTACTGCCAAGCTTGAGCATCAGCAGCCGGTCCAGCCCCAGAGCCACACCCGCGCAGTCCGGCAGGCCGTTATCCAGCGCCGCCAGAAACGCATCGTCTATTGCCATCTCCGGCTTGCCACTGGCACGCCGGAGCCGGTTATCGGCGGCAAAACGGGCTCGCTGATCGGCCGGATCCGTCAACTCCCAGTAACCGTTACACAGCTCGAGACCATTGATGTAGAGCTCAAACCGGTGCGCCACTTCATAGCCCTGATGCTCAGAGATGCGCGCCAGAGCTGCCTGAGAGGCGGGATAGCGGTTAATGAATACCGGTTGCTCTCGGCCCAATTCCGGTTCCACCACGAAACTCATCACCAGATCCAGGCAGCCATCCCGGCCGAGGCCGGCCAACTGTTCCGGCTCCAGCCACTGTTCACAGTAACGCTCAAGTTCCCGGTCAGTGACGGTCATCGGGTCGATGCCGGCAATGGAATGCATCGCGTCACGGTAGCTGAGGGTTACCGGAGGCGAACACTCCAGCCAGCCGCAGACCAGATCCGCCACTTCCCGCATCAGCTGTTGATCGTCAAAGCCAACGCGGTACCACTCCAGCATGGAGAATTCCGGATTATGCCGTTTGCCTCGTTCACCGTTACGAAATACCCGGGCAACCTGGAAGATTGATCCGGCACCTGCGGCCAGAAGCCGCTTCATGTGATATTCAGGGGAGGTCTGCAACCAGCCCCCCTGAACGCCGCCTGCCTCCACCGCCGCGGGAATGCCGTCGAGATTGACGTCAGTCACACCGTGGCGTCCCAGCACCGGTGTTTCCACCTCCAGCACCTGCCGCTCAGAAAAAAAGCCGCGCACGTGGGCCAGAAGCTGTGCGCGGCTTTCCAGAACGGCCCGGGTGGCAGCAGGCTGCCAGACAGGGCGATCAGTCATGATCGATGATCAGCTGCTTTTGACACGGTTGACGTATTCACCGGAGCGGGTATCAACCTTCAGCACTTCACCAATGGTGATAAACAGGGGCACGTTCACCACGGCACCGGTGGACAGGGTCGCGGGCTTGGAGCCACCCTGGGCCGTATCGCCTTTCATGCCCGGATCGGTATCAACCACTTCCAGCTCGACAAAGTTCGGCGGGGTCACGGTCAGCGGCGCGCCGTTGTACAAAGTCACGGTATAGACGTCCTGTTCTTTCAGCCACTTGACGGTATCGCCAACTGCCTTCGCATCAGCCGCATACTGCTCGAATGAGCCATCAGTCAGCATAAAGTGCCAGAACTCGCCATCGGTATACAGGTATTCCATATCCTGCTCGACAACGTCGGCTGCCTCCAGGGATTCACCGGACTTGAAGGTGCGCTCCCAGACCCTGTTGGTCATGAGATTGCGCAGCTTGACCCGGTTGAATGCCTGGCCCTTGCCCGGCTTGACGAATTCGTTCTCGAGCATGATACAAGGGTCGCCATCCAGCAAAACCTTGAGACCGCTGCGAAATTCGTTGGTAGAATATGAAGCCATGAAATGTCCACCTGACAGACTGTCGTTAAAATTTCAAAGGTCGCTATGATACAGCGAACCCCCGCCCGTATAGAAGCCCGCGATGCCAGCCATCCGCCTGAGGCCCGGGTTAAACCGGACAACACCCCGGACTGGCAACAGATACTGAGCCAATCGGTCACTACCCCGGAACAGCTGCTGGAACGGCTGGGGCTCGCTCCGGAGGACTGGCACAGAGGCGCAGCCTGTGGCCACAGACTGTTTCCGATCCGGGTGCCCGAGCCCTACCTCGCACGAATTGAGCCAGGCAACCCGGACGACCCCTTGCTGAGGCAGGTCCTTCCTGTCGTTCAGGAGGCGGAGGTGCATCCGGATTTCGTATCCGACCCGCTGGAAGAGGCGTCGGCCATCCAGACCACCGGCCTGATTCGCAAATACACCAGCCGTGCCTTGCTGATGATCACGGGACAATGCGCTATCAATTGCCGCTACTGCTTTCGTCGGCATTTTCCCTATGGCGATCACCGCCTTGGGCCCGAAGACCGGCGCCAGGTCATCGACAGCCTCTCCGCCAGCCCGGAAATCAACGAAGTGATTTTCAGCGGTGGCGACCCACTGGCGGTGAACGACCGCCTGCTCTCGCAATGGGCCGAACTACTTGGTGACATCCCCCATCTTCGCCGGTTGCGCATTCATTCCCGTCTGCCCGTAGTGATACCACAGCGCGTATGCGACAGCCTGATTGACTGGCTGTCCCGAACCCGACTGCAAAAGGTCCTGGTGGTGCACGTGAATCACCCGGCGGAAATCGATCAGGCCACCCGCCAGGCTTTCCGGCGCCTGAGCGAGGCCGGAGTTACGCTACTGAACCAGAGCGTGATCCTCAAAGGCGTTAACGACAGCAGCGCCACACTCTCGGTTTTGAGCGAGACGTTGTTCGAGGCGGGCGTTATGCCCTATTACCTGCACGCCTTTGATCCGGTCTCCGGTGCCCGGCACTTTTCCGTGAGTGACACCGAGGCCATCGGGATTGTTAACGAAATGCTGGAAAATCTGCCAGGCTTCCTGGTTCCAAAGCTGGTTCGGGAACTTCCCGGCCGCGCCAGCAAGACCCCGCTGGACCTGGGTTCGTGAGACCTGTCGCAAAAGCTGGCCCTTTTTTCACTTGTCAAACATTGTCAACTCGTGATTTTCTCGCTTTTTGTCGTTGCTTTGCTATCTTAAAGTTCAATATCCATAAACAATAACGACCTGTATTTTCGGCGTTTTCGCTGAGTTACAACTAACGCAGTCCCGACATTGGCGTGAGAACATGGATGGTAAGATCCTGAAACCCGAGCTTAAGGTTCCTGAACAGAAAACAGCGAGCCTGTCGTTTTGCGACACCACCCCCAAGGCTTTTCGCGTGTGGGCGGATCAGTTGCCGATGGCCAATACCGGCGAGGCTTCGCGTCAGCTGTATCACGCGATCATTGAGCTGAACCATCTGTTCCTGTCGCCGCTCCAACGCATGCAGTTTCTGGAGATCGTGCGGGACAAGATTCATTTTGTCTGCAATGAACTGTCCAGGCATTTTCTCGGGCTGGCCATCGCGCTGCCTGAAAAACAGCGGAAGATTGCCAATCTGACCCAGGCACTGCAGCTGCACCTGGCGGCCGGATACAAGCTTTGCCTGCTGGAATATATAGACAATGGCGGTGTGGACAAACACCGGCGCCAGATTGCCACGGCAATCCATAGGGCAATGTCGGAGCTCGCCGCCACCATACTCCGATCCCATCAACTGTATTGTCCGAGCCCAGCCAACAGCTGGCTGGAATGCCATCGGATGTTCCGCTTTGCGCACCGGAACAAGTTGGCCAACATGGAGGTGGATGACGACACCCTCACCCACCGGCGGGCCAGTACCGTTGGCGACAGTTACAAACGCATTCTTTTGCTCGGCTGTGCGCGGCCGAACCAACTGCGTCAGGCGGAACTGACACAGGTATATGAACTGTTTGAGTCCTGGACCGAGCATTGCCAGTGTGCTCCGGATCTTGGCCCCGACAGCCTGTTTGTCATCAACATGGAAAAAGACAATCCGCCGGTCTACCGCAGCCTGCTCGAAAACACACCAGGCAATGAAAGCTTCAGTTTCGACACCCGTGACCTCTCCACCCTGCTGGCCGAGACCCTGCACGCCCGGCGCCATGACAGCCACGGAGGCGAGGCACTGAAAATTTCCTCCAAGGTGAGCGACACCTTGCTCACGCACCTGAGCCAGGCACTCGGTATTCTGGCCAAGCGCAATTTCAACCGCATTGCCAGCCAGGGCACGCTGGAAGTGTGCGTGGGCCTCACGGCTGCGCATTACTTCGTGGCCGGCCAGAAAGTCTTCTCGGAATTTCTTGATGGCAACGAAACCAGTCATCACGAATCCGACAACCTGTTTATCCGCAATGCCAATCGCAAGGCAGACGCCTGGTCCGGCGCGCACGATGCCGGCCCCAATGAAGACCGACTGCATTCTGCCGATGCGCCGATCAACTTCCGCACCAGTGGTGGCAGTCAACAACCATCAGCGGCCCAGGATAAAAACCGACCAAGATCGCACCACGCCCTGCTGATCAACACCAGCCCCGGTGGCTATTGTGTGGCCTGGGAGAGCAATGTACCGGCGTCACTGCAGGCCGGTGAAATTCTGGGCGTGCGGGAACAAAGCTCCCACCCCTGGAGCATTGCCGTTGTGCGCTGGCTACGCCAGATCCGTAATCAGGGTACCCAGGTAGGTATTGAACTGCTGGCACCGAGCGCCGCGCCCTGTGCCGTGCGACTGATCCAGAAGGTCGGCAACAGCAGTGAGTACCTCCGGGGCCTGTTGCTACCCGAGATCAGCGTGGTCAATCAGGCCGCGACACTGATCACCCCGCGCCTGCCATTCCAGACCGGCAGCCGGATTTCGCTGCTGCACGATGGTCGGGAAGACCAGGGACAGCTGCTGAAAAAGGTCTCGGCCACTGGCAGCATCAGCCAGTTCGAGCTGAAACTCCAGAATCCCATCAGCCAACCGGCCGGCCGTGGAGCTCCTCCGTCAACGCCAGGCACTACGGAAGACGAATTTGACTCACTGTGGCCGTCGCTTTAAGTCGCTTTAAATAGTGCGGCCCGTCAACTGCCGGCACGGCCAGGGTTGTTATTGATGGCCAACCCCTGCATCATTCATCCGTGAATATCCGGCACCACGAGACGTCTGACGAATGCAGAAGAAAAACGCGACCGTACACCTGCTGATTCTTGACCCATCGCAAAACGATGCGGAATCCATGGTCAGCTTGCTCCGCAACTCCGGCAAGGCAACACGCGCCCACCGGATTACCTCGGAAGAAGATCTGGAAGAAGCGCTCAAGACCTCCAACTGGGACTTGCTGCTGGCACGCGACCTGGAACAGGAATTCGGGGCGGACGATGCCCTGGCCATGGTCAAGCGCATGGACAAGGACATCCCCTTCGTTCTGCTGACCGAAGAATACAGCCGCGAGCGTACCGTCAACATTATCCGTGCCGGTGCCCAGGATGCCGTACCCTTCCAGTACACCGACCAGCTTGTTCTGGTGGTCAAGCGTGAGCTGGCGGCCCTTGAGGAACGTCGCAAACGCCGGGTGCTGGAATCGCATCTGCGTGAAGCCGAGCAGCGTTGCCAGTTGCTGCTGGAAAGCTCGAAAGATGCCATCGCCTACATCAACGATGGCATGCACATCTATGCCAACCAGTCCTACATGGAATTCCTGGGCTACGACGACATCGACGAGCTGATCTGTATTCCGGTGCTCGATACCCTGACACCGGACAGCCAGGAGAAATACAAGGAGTTCATGAAAGCCTTCGCCGAAGAGCGCAAGGATGGCATGACTCTCAACTGCACTGCCCGCCGCAGTGACGACCACGAATTGAATGTCACCATGTCGGTATCGGCCGCCACCTACGACGGTGAGGCCTGTACCCAGATTGTTCTGCAGCCGGAACACAGCGATGCCGAGCTGGAAGAAAAGCTGAAACAGATCAGCAGCCAGGATTTGCTGACCGGCCTGTACAACCGTCAGTACCTGATGGATGCTCTGGCCCAGGCCATTGCCACCGCCGGCAAGAACAACCAGACCGGCGCCCTCGCGTACATTGCCCTGGATAATTTCCTGAGCATGAAGAGCCAGGTCGGCATCTCGGGCGCGGATCTGCTGCTGGGCGATCTCGCCACACTGCTTCGGGAACAGGCCGGCGACGACGTTACCCTGGCCCGCCTCAGCGACGATGCCTTCTGCGTCATGTGCCTGCCCTGCGATGAAGCCAGCATGGAAAAGCTGTGCGAGCGCATTCGCAAAGCGGTCGAGGACCACCTGTTCGATATCAACGGCCGGACGGTTCCGCTGACCGTCTCCATCGGTATTGCCGCGATCACGGAAAACTCTCCCAAGGCCGAAGAGCTTATGGGCCGGGCCCATACCGCCTCGGCCGAAGTGAAAAAGCAGGAAGGCCACGAGCGCGGCAATGGCATCCTGGTTTACAACCCGGCTGAATACGAAAGCCTGGATGAAAGCAACTCGGTGGAAGCCATTCTCAAGGCCCTGGACGACAACCGTTTCCGGCTGCTGTTCCAGCCCATCATCAACCTGCGCGGCGAGGGCGAAGAGCATTACGAGGCCTTTGTCCGGATGCTCAACAAGGACGACGAAGAAGTGTCGCCCTATGACTTCCTGCCACCGATGGGGCCCAGCGATACCGCCATCAAGATCGACCGCTGGGTTATCCTGCAAACCATCAAGCAGCTGTCGAGCCACCGCTCACGGGGCCACGACACTCGCCTGTTCCTGAACATCACAGCCGAGACACTGCAGGACAAGACCTTCACTCCCTGGCTCAGCGTTGCCCTCAAGGCCGCCCGTTTGCCGGGAGATTCGCTGATCTTCCAGATCCGCGAGGGCGATGCCAATAACTACATGAAGCAGGCCAAGGAATTCACCAGGGCGGTGCACGAACTGCACAGCAAGGTATCCATCTCCCAGTTCGGCTGCGCCCTCAATCCGTTCAACACCCTCAAGCACATTGAGGCGGACTACGTGAAGATCGACGGTTCCTTCACCGAAGAGATCCAGAAGAGTGACGAAGCCAAAGAGCAGGTCAAGGAAATGGTCAAGAGCCTGCAGAACGCCGGCAAGCTGACCATCATTCCGCTGGTGGAGAACGCTGGTGTTCTGGCGACGCTCTGGCAGGCTGGCGTGAATTACATTCAGGGCTACTACCTGCAGGCGCCGGTACCGGAGATGAACTACGACTTCGGCGACAACTGATCAATAGCGGCTTAACCAAAAGGGCGAGATCATTCTCGCCCTTTTTGGTTTCAGAGGTGGGTATTCTGAAGCGTTTGATTGGTCTCGCTTTCCCGGAACCCAATCAGGTACAGGATGGCATCCAGCCCCAGGGTGGAGATAGAGTGGCGTGCCGACTCTTTGACCAGCGGCTTGGCCCGGAAGGCAACTCCCAGGCCCGCCTGACTGAGCATGGGCAGGTCATTGGCGCCGTCGCCAACGGCAATCACCTGCTCCCGGGAAATGTGCTCTTTCTCAGCTATTTCCAGCAACAGCTCCGCCTTGCGCTTACCGTCTACAATCTGTCCTTTCACCTGGCCAGTCACTTTGCCATCGACAATCTCCAGCTCGTTGGCGTAGATATAGTCAATGCCCAGTTTACTCTGCAGATGACGGGCAAAATAGGTAAAACCACCAGACAGGATGGCGGTCCGATACCCCAGTGCCTTCAGGCTGCGAATCAGGTGCTCGGCCCCCTCGGTCATCCGCAACCGGTTGGCGATCCCTTCAAGCACAGACTCGTCCAGCCCCTTTAGCAGGGCCAGGCGCTCAGCAAAGCTCTGGCTGAAATCCAGTTCACCCTGCATGGCGCGTTCGGTGATCTCAGCCACCTGCTCGCCGACCCCGGCTTCATGGGCCAGCTCGTCGATCACTTCCGCTTCAATCAGCGTGGAGTCCATATCGAACACCACCAGCCGGCGGTTGCGCCGGAAGATTGAATCTTCCTGGAAGGCGATATCCACATTCATCTCGCCGGCAATGTGCAGAAAATCGGCACGAAGCTGTTCAAGATCCGAGGGTGTTCCCCGTACCGAGAATTCGACGCAGGCAATGCGGTTTTCCGAGGTATTCAGTGATGGCCGGGCCGACAGCCGGGTAATATTGTCGATATTCAGGCCATGGCGAGCCGTAATCGCCGACACCCTGGCAATCTGCTCAGCCTTGATGTCCCGGGACAGCAGAGTCACGATGTAACAGGCCCGGTTGCGGCCCTCGGCCCAGGCCTGATATTCCTGCTCGGTGATCGGCGCAAAATGCACCTGCAGATCCAGCGCGTGCAGCCGGAACAGCAAGTCCCGGATCACCGGAGAGGATTTCGATTCATCCGGGATTTCGATCAGAATGCCCCAGGTCAGATGGTCATGAATAACCGCCTGGCCAATATCCAGAATGCGGACATCGTAGCGCCCCATGATTCCGGTGATTTCCGAGGTCAGGCCGGGTTTGTCCCGGCCCGATACGTTTACCAGTACCAGCTCACTCACTGTCTGTCGTCTCCCCACTCTGGGCTTCTTCCTCGGCTCGCGCCGCCGACGGAATCACATCAATACCATCCACACGCTGCAGGCCCCGGGGCAGCTTATGACCACGACGGCCCCGTTCACCCAGGTAGTGCTCAAGATCGCCAAACCGCAGGCCCAGCTTGCGCTTACCCGCTTTCACTTCCAGCTGGTCCTCTTCACCGAACACGGCGACCGCAACCACGTATTCTTCGCGATTCTGCACCCGTGCGGAGGGAATGCTGATGATCTTGTTACCTTTACCCTTGGCCAGCTCCGGCAGCTCGCTGAGCGGGAACACCAGCATGCGGCCCTCATTGGATATGGCCGCCAGGTACAGGGTCGATGCCGTTTCCGGAATCATCACCGGTGGCATGATTCTGGCGCCTTTGGGTACGCTGACCACGGCCTTGCCCGCGCGATTCTTGCTGATCATGTCGTTCAGCGACGTGACGAAACCATAGCCACCATCTGTGACCAGCAGAGCCTTGCGCTCGGGATTGCCCATCAGCAAACCGGAGAAAGTGGCTCCGGAGGGCGGATTGATCCGCCCGGTCAGGGGCTCGCCCTGCCCCCTTGCAGACGGCAGACTGTGGGCCATTAATGAATAGGCCCGGCCGGTGGAATCCAGGAAAATCGCCTGCTGGTTGTTGCGCCCCTTCGCCGCCAGGGCAAAACGGTCGCCGGACTTGTAGCTGAGACCAGCGGGGTCAATGTCGTGACCCTTGGCCGCGCGAACCCAACCCTTATCGGACAGCACCACCGTCACCGGATCGTTGGATACCAGATCGGTTTCGCTGAAGGCGCGGGCTTCCTCCCGCTCGACAATCGGCGAACGGCGCTCATCACCAAAGGTCTCGGCATCCTGCTCGAGTTCGGTCTTGATCAGTTCGCGAAGCCGGTCTTCTGAGCCCAGAATCGCCTGTAGCTCATCGCGCTCGGCGGACAGCTCATCCTGTTCGCCGCGAATTTTCATTTCTTCGAGCTTGGCCAAATGCCGGAGTTTCAGCTCCAGAATGGCCTCGGCCTGCTCGGGTGACAAACCAAAGCGCGACATCAGTTCAGCCTTGGGCTTGTCTTCGGTGCGGATAATCTCGATTACCTCATCAATATTGAGGTAGGCAATCAACAAGCCTTCCAGCAGATGCAGCCGGGCCAGCACCTTGTCCAGGCGATGCTGCAGGCGACGGGTCACCGTCGTTTTCCGGAACGCCAGCCACTCGGTCAAGATGGTGTACAGGCCTTTTACGCCCGGCCGGCCGTCGTTACCGATCACGTTGATATTGACCCGATAGGTCTTCTCAAGATCGGTACTGGCAAACAGGTGCGCCATCAGCCCGTCCAGATCGACCCGATTGGAGCGGGGCACGATCACCAGTCGGGTCGGATTTTCATGATCCGATTCATCGCGCAGGTCTGCCACCATGGGCAGCTTCTTGGTCTGCATCTGCTGGGCAATCTGCTCCAGCACCCGGTTCCCCGATACCTGGTGCGGCAAATCGGTGATCACCACTTCGCCGTTTTCGCGAATCCAGCGTGCACGCATCCGCAGCGACCCCCGACCGGTCTCGTACATCTGGCGCAAGTCTTTGCGAGGAGTGATGATTTCAGCCCTGGTCGGGAAGTCCGGCCCCTTGATGTGTTCGCACAGCTCATCCACGGACGCATCAGGCTGATCCAGCAACCGAATACAGGCTGCCGTGACTTCCCGCACGTTGTGGGGCGGAATATCCGTCGCCATACCAACAGCAATACCCGTGGTGCCGTTCAGCAGCACGTGCGGCAACCGGGCCGGAAGTACCGAGGGTTCTTCCATGGTGCCGTCAAAATTGGGCACCCAGTCTACGGTTCCCTGCCCCAGCTCACTGAGCAGGACTTCCGCGAACGGAGCCAGCCGCGATTCGGTATATCGCATGGCGGCAAAGGATTTGGGATCATCCGGAGAACCCCAGTTACCCTGCCCGTCTACCAGCGGGTAGCGGTAGGAAAACGGCTGGGCCATGAGCACCATGGCCTCGTAACAGGCACTGTCGCCATGCGGGTGGAACTTACCAAGCACATCACCCACGGTACGAGCCGATTTCTTGTACTTGGAGGTGGACTTCAGCCCCAGCTCCGACATGGCGTATACAATCCGCCGCTGTACGGGCTTGAGCCCGTCCCCTACGTTGGGCAGAGCCCGGTCCAGAATGACATACATGGAATAGTCCAGGTACGCCTTCTCGGTGTAGTCCCGGAGTGATACCCGCTCGAAACCTTCATCCGTTGTCTGAAACTCTGGCATGGACGCCTCTTTGCCTTGGATGCCTATCAATGTTGTGGCGCACATTATATGGACGCCAGCCCCGATACACCAATTTCCAATAGCGGAATTCCCGCATGGAGAGTCTGTAAGGTGAGCCGTATTCTCGCCACAGTGATTAGAACGCCGTTTACTCTCTGAACAAGCGGAAACCTATGAAACCCAATCTCAAAGCCTGCGGGCAAGCCATGGTTACGGCCTTGGTCAATGCGGTTCTGGCCGTTGCCCTGATGCTCCTGGTGGAGTTTGCCATCAGTGGTACCTTCCAGGTTCCCAAGCCCTATATCTGGGCGGGTGTACTGATCTGGGCCGTTATTTTCGCCGCCCAGTTCCTCCGCCAACGGCATCTTTGCCGAGCCTGCGAACAGACCAACGAACCTTCATCCCCTGAAACCGCCAGCAAACCCTGACCTATATCAAGGGCCTGGGTCCTCAAATGTGACAAATCTGCCCCCCTGCTACGCTTGGGATAAGACAATAACGTCGAATCCCGGGGGGCTAGATGACCGCTCTTAATAAACTCGGACTCCGCACAAAAATCGCACTTCCTTTTGCCATCACGGCGCTTGCCCTGGTTATCGTTGGTGTCTTCAGCGTTCTGACTGCACGCAACCTCGTATCCGACACCGACGACATAGCCGCCACCTACCTGCCCTCGGTCAGCGAGATCCTCAATGGCGACCGCGATCTCTACCAGGCACTGGTGGCCCAGATGACTCTGCTGGACCAGGCCTTCAACAACGAGGACACCTCCGGAGCTCTGGCGGATTTTAATGAAAATGCCGAACAGGCCAGGCAACGCTTCCAGGACAGTGCACAACGTCTGGCAGGAACTGGCATCTCCGATGTCACCCAGGGTTTCAATACCGCCTTTGATCGCTGGCAGCAATCCGCTCGGCAGGTAATGGAACTGGCGGCCAACGGCAACCCACAACAGGCCCGGGATCTCGCCGCCCGAGAAACAGCGCCACTGTTCGATCAACTCCGGAATTATTACGACAGCGCCGGTTCCCACGCTGACGAGCAGGCCCAGCAACGCTCGGCCGAGGCTTCCTCAGAGGGCACCTCCAGCTCAGCCACCGTGCTCGCTATCACCGTGATGGCCATCATTATCGCCATCGCACTGTTCACGGTGTTCATGAAACTGATCATATCCTCGATCAGTGCTCTCCGAGATCAGCTCGACAACATTGCCCAGGGCGAAGGCGACCTGACTCAACGTATCCCGGTATCAGTCGAGGATGACCTCGGCAAGCTGGCCAGAAGTTTCAACCGGGTACTGGAAAACCTGCAGGGTATGCTCGGGTCCATTCAGAATCTGAGTCGCGATCTCGGTGCAGGTGCCACCGAGCTGGCCACTGCCGCCCGCGAGAACAACGACGGTGTGACCCGGCAGACCGATTCCATTTCCATGGTGGCCACCGCCATCAATGAAATGCAGAGTGCGATTGAAGAAGTGGCCGGGAATGCCTCCCGCGCCGCAGAAATAACCCGCGAAGCGGAAACCAAGGGCAACAACAGCGCCCAGATCATCCGCAGCTCATCGAAACAGGTGCACCGCCTGGCTGCCCAGATTTCCAAGGCGGTTGAGGTTATCCGCAAACTCTCGGCGGATTCCGACAATATTACCTCGGTTCTGGATGTGATTCGGGGCATTGCCGAGCAGACCAACCTGTTGGCTCTGAACGCCGCCATTGAGGCTGCCCGGGCCGGTGAACAAGGCCGTGGGTTTGCCGTGGTGGCCGATGAAGTCCGTACACTGGCGCAACGCACCGGCCAGTCGACCGAAGATATTCAGACCATGATTACCGCACTGCAGACCGGTGTTTCGGACGTCGTGAGCGTGATGGAGACCGGCAGCAAGGAGGCCACCGAAACCGAACGGCTGGCAACGGAAGCGGAACAGGAACTCCAGGCCATTCTGGAAGCCATCTCCAGTATCACCGACGTCAATACCAGTGTGGCATCCGCCACGGAAGAACAGACTCAGGTGGTGGATGAAATCAACCGGAGCATTACCGATATCAATGATCTGGCGGCGGCCAGTGCCGATCGGTCCAAAGCCATCGATGGCATTGCAAAATCGCTGGAGAGCTATGTCAGGGAGCTGGAACAACAGACCGGGCGGTTCCGGGTTTAACCGGACCGCCCCGTCATCGCCGGAAGGATCCGGTTACTGGCGGATGCCTTCCACGGAAATTTCAATTTCCACAGTTTCGGAGGCTTTGCCAAGATCCATGGGAATGCCGAAATCCTTCAGGCGCAATTCGGTTTCGGCTTCAAAGCCCATGCGATAGCCGCCCCAGGGGTCTTCACCGTGGCCGACCATTTCGGCATCCAGGGTGATTTCCCGAGTCACGCCGCGCAGAGTCAGATCACCAATGATGTCCGCCTCACCGGCCTCGTCAACCACCACACGCTTGCTCTTGAACGTGGCTTCCGGGAACTCGCTCACGTACAGGAAGTCCTCGCTGCGCAGATGCTTGTCACGCTCGGCATGGTTGCTGTCAACGCTGGAGGTATCGATCGTTACTGACACAGAGCTGTTTTCTGGATTGTCCGCATCGTAGGTGAACTCACCATCAAAATCGTTGAATCGGCCGTACAGCCAGCTGTAGCCCAGGTGGGAAATCTTGAAGGTGATGAACTGATGCGTGCCCTGGGTATCGAAAGCGTAAGTACCGCTGTGCTCGTTTGCCTGTGCAGAGGCAACCATGGCGGCTGAAATGGCTGAAGCCAAAAGAATCTTCTTCATTATTCACTCCTTTTGAGTCTGTTTTACATTGCGTTAAGAGAACTGGCTGGACCTGAACTGTCAGGCCAACCCAAGCATTCTGCGAAGCGTACTGTCGCGGTCGATCAGATGGTGTTTCAACGCCCCCAGGGCATGGACACCAGCCAATACAACAATCGCCCAGGTGCTCCAGTAATGGATGGCTCCCGCGGTATCCTCAAGCCCTTTCACCTGCCCCGTCACCGATGGCACCTGAAACCAGTCGAACACATGAATCGCAGAGCCGTCGGCCGTTGAAATCAGGTAGCCACTGATCATGGCAACAAAGATCAACAGATACAGCGCCCCATGCGCCAGGTGAGCAGAAACCACCTCCCAGCGCTTGTGATTGGGCAGAGGCCGCGGGGGCGGACTGAACAGCCGCCAGGCCAACCTGACCACCATGGCCATAAACAGGAGAATACCCACGCTGCGGTGGATGTCCGGCCCCTGTCGATACCAGGGATCATAATAAGAGAGATCGACCATCCAGAAGCCCAGGGCAAACAGGCCGACAATGGTGACAGCCACCAACCAATGCAGCAGGATTGCCATCCACCCGTATGTATCTTCTGAATTCGTTGCCTGCATAAAAACAATCGCCTCCGTTGCTGATGTGGGCCCGAACGGGTTTGCCACGGTCTCCAGATAAGATCAGCATAGTCTAGAAGGACAGCGGGCTGACCAAAATCAAAATGTTTTGCTGGCCTGCATCAGATTTTCTGACCAAAACATCCTGGACCACAACCACTTGACAGCAACCACTTTGGTCGTATGCGGTTTTACGGATTGTTGAAAATTATGACAGCGATAAACTTAACTCATACTTTTAATCCGCCCCGTCCGGGGCCTCAGTGACCGAGAGGAAACGACATGGAACTTGAATTTGACGAGTCTGTGGTAGTACCCAGCAACAACTGATTTGATACAAGCTCGGCTTCTGCCGGGTTTTCTTTACCACGGTTTTAATGCCTGAAAGATACAAACTGTTTCGTCTTTTATGCATTAAGTAGTGGTAATGGTTCTTGTTTTTTGGCAACCTTCGACGAATTGATGAGGTGACGCCTGAATTTCAGGCGTCCGTGCCAGGGACACAGGCACAGTGGCTAACAGATTGGCGTGTACTTCTGAACTGCGCCAATGTATTCGTTGAAGGGTACAAACCTGCCTATGTCCCACAATCTTCCCGAATCGCTACCCGCGCCGGAAGTAGACCTGCTCTCTCCCATGCTTAACCAGCAAGGTCAGGTGTGGACAGCGGATTTTCGCGGGCTCAAATTACGCACTGCCCTTCAGCCGATTTACAGCATTTCCCACAAACGTACTGTCGGTTACGAAGCCCTGATCCGGGCCTTCGACAACGACAATTCAGCCGTCCTGCCGTTGCACCTGTTCGAGCTGCCCGCTTCCGAAGCCGAAAATCTGTTGCTGGACAGACTCTGCCGGTACCTGCACATTCGCAATTACAGCGAGATCAAGGATCAGGTCAACTGGCTGTTCCTGAATGTCTCGCCCCGGGTGGTTACCTCCGGCTCCCAATCCGATTCCTTTTTCGGACAACTGCTTGAGAAAACCGGGCTGCCGCCACACCGAATCGTGATGGAGATCGTTGAACAGCCAACCGACGATGCCGAGCGGCTGCGGGATACCGTTGCCTACTACCGCAAACTGGGCTGCCTGACTGCCATTGACGATTTCGGTGCCGGGCACTCCAATTTCGAGCGCATATGGAATCTGTCACCGGATATCGTCAAGCTGGATCGAACCCTGCTGACCCGGGCAACGGAGGAGCGCCGCGCCAGACAGATACTGAACGGCATGGTATCCCTGCTGCATCAATCTGGCTGTCTGGTGTTACTGGAAGGGGTGGAAACCCGGGATCAGGCCATGATTGCCATTGATGCCGGTGTCGACTTTGTACAGGGTTTCTACTTTCGCCGGCCTTGCCTGGAGCTGGACGAACTGCCCCAGAGCACGATGAATTTTGAAGATCTGCTTGAAGAGTACAAAAGCAGCAAGCAGATTAGCCACGACCCGACCCAGCTGGTCGTCAACCATTTCAGCGGGCCTTTCCGACGGGTGATCGAGCGCCTGCAGCAGGGCCTGTCCATGGATCAGGCCTGCTTTGAGCTGCTCAGCCACCACACAGTTTCCCGCTGCTACCTGGTGGACGACCAGGGGGTTCAGGTGGAAGACACTCTGGTTTCAGAGTCCGCCGTTAAAAACCAGGATCCAAGATTCCGACCACTGGAAAACACCAGCAGTGCGGACTGGTTCCGCCAGCAGTATCTCCGCCAGGCCCTGGCCCAGCCAGAGAACATTCATGTAACCACCCCCTACCTGTGCGTGACCGGTGCCTATATGTGCGTAACCCTGTCACTGGCCTTCCGGCAGAAAGGTAAACTCCGGGTACTCTGCTGCGACATTCTGGCCAACGCGGATCACAACCCGTAAACCACGGCAATCACAGCCACCGTCACCAGCCCCACCAGCACATTCATGGGCAACCCCACTTTTACGAAATCGGAAAACCGGTAACCGCCAGGCCCGAACACCATCATATTGGTCTGATAACCCAGTGGCGTGGCGAAACTGGCTGAGGCCGCCATCATCACTGCAATAACAAAGGGTTCCGCCGGAACGCCCATGCTGCCGGTCATCGACAGCACAACCGGAATCACCAGTACGGCCGCCGCATTATTGGTGATCACTTCCGTCAGAAACGACACCGCGCAGTAAACCAGAAACAGCGTGAGCAGCACCTGCCCCGTACTGAACGCCAGAATACCCTCGGCCATAAACGCCGCTGCCCCGGTTTCTTCCAGGGCTGCCCCCAGCGCAAAGGAGGCGGCGATGGTAAGAATCACCGGAACATCCACCGATTTCTGGGCCTGCCCTACCGAGCAGCAGCCGGACAGGATCATCAAAGAGGCCCCCAGCAAGGCGGCGTTGAGCATACTCATTACACCGCAGGCCGCCAGACCCACCAGTACCAGCAGGATCCCCCAGGAAAGCCAGCCCCGGTCATGGCGCGGCGTTTCCGTTTCCAGGTCGTTGATGAGCAGAAAATCCTTGTTGTAGCGCTGACGGCTGACGAAGGCCGGACGCGCCTCCAGCAGCAGGACATCGCCAGGCTTGAGGCGGATGTTGCCGAGGTTGCCCGACACCCGCTCGCCACCCCGGGCCACCGCCAGCACCACGGCGCCGTATCGGTCCCGGAACCTCGCGTCCCGGATGGTCAGGCCCAGCACATCCGATTGCGGAGACAAGGCGGCTTCCACCAACCGCCGCTCGGCACGATCCTGACTGAGGCTGGGCTCATCGTCGTGCACCGACGGCACGATGCCATTGATGCGCAACAGGTCTGAAATCGCCTGGGTATCACCGGCAAACACCAGCCGATCTCCGCCACGCAGCCGTTCTTCCGAAGGCACGGCCGTGACCACACTGCCGTCCCGCTCGATTTCCACCAGGTACAATCGCTCCAGTTCCCGCAAACCGGCCTCACCCACCGTTTTGCCCACCAGCGGGCCTTCAAAGGACACCGCCACTTCCAGGGTAAACTCCCTCATGGAACCAAACTTCTGCTGGTCCTTACGGTCTGGCAGCACCCGCGGCATAACCAGAAGCATGACCGCCAGCCCGATAATGGCCACCGGTAAACCAACCGCTGTAATGGAGAAGATCGAGAACCCGGCCTCACCGGTCAGTTGCTGATACTGACCATTGACAACCAGATTGGTGCTGGTGCCAATCAGTGTCAGCGTGCCGCCAAGAATGGCAGAGTAGCTGAGAGGAATCATCAGCTTGGAGGGTGATATACCGATCTTCCGGGACCAGGCATGGACGGCGGGAATCATGGTGGCGACCACCGGTGTATTGTTGAGGAAGCCACTCAGCAGGGAAACCGGCAGGGCAATGCGCGCCTGCGCGGAGCGGACGGATTTCGGATTGCGAAGCAGGTGGTTGACCAGCAGATCCACACCGCCGGAATGATGAATACCGGCGGCCACCACAAACATGGCCACCACGGTGATCAGACCGCTGTTACTGAACCCGGCCAGTGCCTGGTCGGCGGAGATGATGCCACTGGCACTGAGCACCACCAGCACTGCCATCATCACCAGATGCGGCGCAAAGCGGCCTGAGCTCATCAATAACAGGGCGGTGAGCGCCAACCCCAGGGAAAACCATCCTTGCCAGTCCATAACTCGGTCTTTTCCGGTTTGAAAACTGGCAGGATAGCGAGGAAAAGCAATTCTGAGAAAGAATAACTATCGATTTTTATAGCATTTTATGGAATATCAAACCGCCACATCAGCCATGTTTCCGTAGGCTTCCAGCCAGGCCCGACGATCCGACGCGCGCTTCTTGCCCAGCAGCATATCCATCCGCTCGTCGGTGTCATCCCCTTCTTCCAGGGTGAGCATGACCAGGCGGCGGGTGTCCGGTGCCATGGTGGTTTCTCTCAGCTGCAACGGATTCATCTCACCCAGGCCTTTGAAGCGCGTTACCTGAATCTTGCCTTTGCGCTTTTCCGCCGCCAGGCGGTCGATGATGCCCTGTTTCTCGTGTTCGTCGAGGGCATAAAAGGTTTCCTTGCCCAGATCCACCCGGTACAGGGGGGGCATAGCCACGAACACGTGCCCGGCCGCCACCAGTGGCCGGAAGTGTTTGACGAACAATGCACACAGAAGCGTGGCGATGTGCAGGCCGTCCGAATCCGCATCGGCCAGGATACAGATCTTGTTATAGCGCAGGCCGGCAAGGTCATCAGAGCCGGGATCCACACCAATGGCAACGGCGATATCGTGCACTTCCTGGGACGCCAGGATTTCGCCCGAGTCCACTTCCCAGGTGTTCAGAATCTTGCCCCGCAACGGCATGACCGCCTGAAACTCCCGATCCCTGGCCTGCTTGGCGGAACCGCCGGCGGAATCACCTTCCACCAGGAACAACTCCGATCTCGCGGTATCACCGCCGGAACAGTCCGCCAGTTTTCCGGGCAACGCCGGGCCAGAGGTCACCTTCTTTCGGGCCACCTTCTTGCTCGCCCTCAACCGGCGCTGGGCATTACTGATAAACAGTTCCGCCAGGGCTTCGGCAATGTCGGTGTGCTGGTTCAGCCACAGGCTGAAGGCATCTTTCACCACCCCGGAGACGAAGGCAGCGGCTTCCCTTGAAGACAGCCTTTCCTTGGTCTGGCCGGAAAACTGGGGCTCCTGCATCTTGAACGACAGTACATAGGCTACCCGTTCCCAGATGTCCTCGGGCGACAACTTTACCCCCCGGGGCAGCAGGTTTCTGAATTCACAAAACTCCCGCATGGCTTCCAGCAGGCCGGTGCGCAAACCATTGACGTGGGTACCACCCTGGGCAGTGGGAATAAGGTTGACATAACTCTCCAGTACCGCATCACCACCCTCTGGCAGCCACTGGATAGCCCAGTCCACGGCTTCCTTGTTGCCGGAGAAACTGCCGGTGAAGGGTTCAAGCGGCACCGCTTCAATATCAGCCAGGGCCGTTCTCAGGTAATCCCGAAGGCCATCCTCGTAGAACCACTCGTCTTTCTCGCCGGTCTTCTCCTGCAGGAAGGTCACCGTCAGCCCCGGGCAAAGAACCGCCTTGGCGCGAAGGTTGTGGCGCAAGCGGCTGACCGAGAAATTGGGACTGTCGAAGTACTTGGGGTCCGGCGTGAACTTCAGGCGGGTACCGGTATTGCGTTTGCCTACGGTATCCACCACTTCCAGCTCGGAGGCCTTGTCACCGTTGGCGAACGTCATCCGGTGCACCTGACCATCCCGCTTGATGGTCACTTCCAGATGCGTGGACAGGGCATTGACCACGGAAACACCCACACCGTGCAGACCACCGGAGAAGTTGTAGTTGCCCTGGGAGAATTTACCACCGGCGTGCAACCGGGAAAGGATAAGCTCAACCCCGGGCAGCCCCTCTTCCTTGTGCAGATCGACCGGCATGCCCCGGCCGTCGTCCTCCACACTCAGGGAATTGTCGCTGTGCAGCACCACATCAATCCGCCGGGCGTGGCCGGCGAGGGCCTCATCAACGCTGTTATCAATGACTTCCTGGGCCAGGTGGTTGGGCCGCGATGTATCGGTATACATGCCCGGGCGCTTGCGCACCGGATCAAGACCGCTCAGGACTTCAATGGCATCGGCGTTGTACTGTTGCTCGCTCATAGGAATGGCATGGCTCCGCAATTGATCGTTGCGCCATAGCTTAGGGATTCAGGCTGAAAGATCAACGGTTGTTTTGTGGCGGCGCCAAGTGGTTTCAGTTTTCCAGCGTCCGAACCAGCGGCTGCTCTGTCAGGCCCCGCACACGAATCTGCTGCCAGCTGCGGGGCTCAACGGCCAGCACCACACAGGGCGAGGTAATCACCTGGGCGACCATCATGTCCGGCGCCGGTTCACTCACCCGCATATCGAGCACCAGACTCTTGCCCTGCGCCAGCGCAGACTGGAGCCCGACGCTGTAACCGGCGGTTGGTTTCTGGCCGAGCGTGACCATCACCAGTGCTTCCCGGCCCAGATCAACCTTGCGCACCACATCCGTGGCCATATTCTGGCCACTAACATCCAGGAGTGCTTCCCGTTCGGCCTCCGAACGCACAAATGCCACCCCCGGGCCTGTCAGACCGCAATACGCAGACTGGGTAATCTGCCGCACCATCACGCCCTCACCCGCGCTGGGTCCGCCCGTGGCGCTGCACGCTGCTAAAAGCAGCAACGCAGCGAATGTGATGAGTGATCGAACCAGGGTCTTTTTCATTGAACTGCTTTTGCTCCTTCATTGGTCGAGGTTGCCGGGCTGGCCTCCAGTAATTTGTAGCCTTTGAATCCGGGCCTCGGGAGGATATCGGGGGTGGACTCAGATATTGTTGGACGCGAGAAACTGGTGGTCATACGGATATCAGAGAGGCTTTGACCTTCCTCTATAGTAATCACTTCTCGCAAGCCAGAAACAGGGTACTCCGCACAAGCTTCACCCGCCTGGCATATTAATCCATCTCCGTCTAAATCTGTTCCGGCAACCAGAAAGTACTCACCCGGTGTAACTTCAGAAAGCCGCCTCGGTTCTTCTCCATCGTCCGGCTCAAACCTGAACCGATACTGACCATTCTCTACATCTGCAACGACCTGGGACTGCGCAAGATAAAAGCCGTCATCCGTCGGCTCTTTGCCCACGAGCAAGACAAAATGTCGCCCGGCATCTCGAGCCTGCTCATCGCTGAGCAGCTGCCCGATGACAGGGATGCTCAATGTGTTCTGGGATAGATCGACCTCGTATGCAATATCAACGACCCCTCTGGCTGGCTCATCTGGGTCCAGGAGGTCCGGCTTGAGTGTCAGTAGTAACTTCAGATCACCATTTTCTGCATTCCCGGATAGTTCAGCGTCCAGCCACTCAGGTTGACTGGCTACCATTTCGGCGGAGACTGAGGCGTCTCCGAATTTCTGAATCTCAACCAACTGTGTTGATATACCTTCATTGCTAAGGCTAACCACGGCGGGTGAAGCAGAAAGGACAGTGACAGGTTCACCGTCGATAGCCTTCGCCACAGCTTTGCTTGCATCAACAATCCCCCAACCCAAGCGATCCGATCTGCCATCCTGAGGCTGCGTTAGCAGCCCGGATTCTAACCAGCCCCGAACGGTTGCTGTATTCAGGTCCGGCATTTCCGATTTCATCAAGGCTAAAATACCAGCTACATGCGGCGATGCCATGGAGGTGCCCTGCAGCCCACGGTAACCCGGCACGGAAACACCTCCACGACGCTCTCCGCTGGTTGACCAGACCACGTCGGCCAGGCCATCAAGATTGCCGTCCCGGCTCGCATCGCCACCAGGAGCCGCAAGGTCAATCCAGCTCCCGAAATTGGAATAGGAGGCGGGGCGGCCTCCTGCATCAACGGCACTGACTGAAAACACACGACTGGATGCCGCCGGGTAGGAGGGTACTGACGTTGCCGAATTTCCGGCTGCAGCCACAAACAGCAGGCCTTCACTCACCCCATACTGAAGTGCACTTTCCAGCGCTGAGATCCGGGGCAGCCCCCCCAGACTCATGTTGACGACCTGAGCTTTTGGCGATCCACCGCTGGTTTCACCTGTTACCCAGCGAATTCCAGCTATGAGCTGATCAGACGTACCAACGCCACCTTCACCAAGAACACGCACCGGAACAATCTTGCTCTCAAAAGCGATTCCGCCGATCCCCTCGTCGTTAACTGCTGCCCCAATAGTGCCCGCCACATGAGTGCCGTGGTAAACATCACCGCCAACACTGCTTCCGGGATCAACCGGCTCACCACCATCAATAAAATCTCGACCTTCCGGGGCGACATTCTGTTGAAGGTCCGGATGCCACTGACCGTCATCATCTTGCAGAAGTCCACTATCCAATACTGCAACTCGAACAGGCGTCAGACCGGCGTTACCGATCTGCCAGGCAGTTGGCGCGTTAACGAGGTCGTAGTGCCAATTCAGGGAATAATCTGGCTCGTTAACCGGCGTAGCCTGGGTGCGAAAGAAATAATTCGGATCGACCGACGTGTATTCCGGCCGCTTCCTGAGCTCTCTGATCCATTCAAGTGTGAGCTGTTGCTCGGCGGTCCCGCTACTTGCAGCTGATGAAGTTACCGCTACAGGCATTGATACCAGCCAGTCCGCTCCGCCCAAATGCCGCCCTGAGACTCCAGCATTTGCGGCCAAACTACTGGTCTTTCCCTCCGCCATAGAGACCAGCGCCTCGCCCGGAATAAAGTCATAGTCAGGCCAATCAAAATTTAGTTGTGTTGAGGTACCAACGGAATTTTTGGATATTACATAGCGCGTAGGCCCACTACCCAGCAGAGCACGCACTGTCAGGGTGTATTCTCCTTCCGCCTCATCTCCCAACTCGACAACCACACGCGACCCGGCATCACCAGTCTCAGCGCTGTCTATTAACCTTCCGCTATCTGTAAGTTCAATCCTGAGCGCTGGGTTCCCGGCCCGACTACCAAAGGCTTCAAGCACAATCACCTGATCTTTTGTCATCGGTACGTTGAAGCGGTCCTCGGCATCGCTCTCGTAGCTAAAAATAACGCCTTGATCTGTCAGCGTCGGATAGTTTCCACCACTACCCGCCAGGTAACCAGCCAGCACAAAGTTGTCCGGCAGTCCCAGCGAACCGGTTGCCGGTCTCGCCCCTTCAAGCCCCAACTGGTCCATCGTATCCTGATCAACCCGGCTATTAGCCTCTATGCTGATCACCCCGGAAAGCGGACTGGGCGGTGTGATCGGCTCGACGGCATCAGAACCGCCGGATCCACCGCCACAACCGGTGAGCAATGCCATCCCTGGCACCAGAATAAAAGCAAGAATCGACAATCTCACGGCTTCTCTCTTTATCTTTTGTTGAAACTGTTTACCGAGTATACGGCCAGACATCCCTGATCGACCTGTGCCAGACCTCCACGGGCACCATGAAAAAACCCGCGGGCATTGCCATCGCGGGTTCATTCATACTACTTCGCTTCTTCCAGCCTTACAAAGCGTAGAAAAGCATGGGCACAAAGGCCACCAGCAGAAGCGTGGGAATCATCACAACCAGAGGCAGCAACAGGCGCTCATACCGGTGCCAGAAGGTGCCGGTGCGTTCTGCCGCCAGCACTTCGGTTTCACCCACCACCTGCCGGGTCAGCAGGTGATTCAGGGCAACCGGCGGGCTGAGATAGCCCAGCTCGAATGCCACCAGGCAGACAATCCAGAAATGCAACGGATCAATACCAATCTGCAGGGCCGGCTGGGCGATGGTGGCGGAAACCAGTATAACCGCACCGAACGGGTCCATGACCATCCCGATCACTGTCAGCATAACCACGATCACCAGCATGGCAATCCAGGGGCTGGTCAGGTCCTCCGGGAACAGTGCATGAACAATATCAGAACGCTCAAGAATACCGCCCAGGCAGATCGAGAAACCAATCAGCGCCAGTAGTGCGCCAATGTGCACAGCCGAATCGCTGGCAGCCGCTGTGCTTCGGGAGAAAAACGCACTGGTACGGCTCTGGCCTTCGTCACGGCTATTCCGGCCGGCGTCCAGGGCAACCAGCGCCAGCATAACCAGCGGCAGTATCAAAGGCGCGCTGTACTCGTTGAATTGAAGCCCCAGGATCGCCCAGATGGCCAGGATCACTGCCGTTGCCGTCAGTGCGTAGGGCAACAACGGTCGCAGCTCCATGACGGCCGCGCGGAAAGCACCCGGGGCCGGCCTTGGTCTCCAGTTGCCTTCGGTCTTGCACACCACAAAGGAGAACAGGGTGGCCGACATGATGAACACCCAGAACCCCCATCCATACATTTCGGTGGTCGTCACTTCCTTGTTCAGTGCGGCAACCACCACGATCAGCAGGCAGGGATTGAGCACCACCCCAAGGCTGCCCGACATGGCAGTGGTGGCCAGTGACAATTGACGCCCTGCCCCGGCCCGCCGCAGCTCATCATAGACAACTCCGCCCACGGCCAGAATGAAAATACCTGAGGCCCCGGTAAATGCGGTCGGGAAGGCAGTGGCAAAGATAATCACCGAAGCCAGCAAGGGTGCGGGCAGGTTGAAAGGCTTCACCAGATTCAGCAGCAGCTCCGGAACGCGAGTCTGTTTGAGCATCATGCCCACCAGCACGTACAGACCGATGTTGATGAACATGGACGAGAGGTTCGACATCATGCCGAAGTAGATCGCCAGCCCTGAGGAGTAGCCATCCACAAAGAAGAAGTAGCTCATGGCAATCAGGCCCATGGTGCAATAGAGCGGCACCACAAGACCGGACGACAACGCCAGGCTGCCCGCCCTCATCCGCTCCGGCACATAGACGAAGCGGACGGCATTGATGATCATGAACAGCCCGAACACACCAGCCCAGGCGTACTGCAGGACAATGGTTCCTTCAGACCCCGGCGACTGAGCCAGCCGGCCGATATAGGCGTTCAGTGAAAGCACCATCAGACCATTGATGACGAACTGCACGCCCTGGCTCAAGCGCCACTCTGCCCGGTTGCGGGGCAGCCGCAAGGCAATATGGTCGGCATCCAGGGCCGCAATGGCCGCAGCCAGGGCAAACATGCCGATAAACAGGAATTTGGTCAGATCAATGTTGTCGAGCAGGAAGTCGGCCAGGCCCTGCTCCACAGCCTTGTAGACACCAAGCGCCCAGGTGGCGTGCTTCTGGTTCTCGGCAAACTGCAGGTGGCGTTGCTCACACAGCGCCAGGTTACTCTGCAGAGACTGTCGGATGGCCTGGGGATCCGGCGGTGAACTGAACAGGTCGTCCGGGTCTGGCTTGTAGGCCTGGACCCGGCGCTCCACCTCTTTATCAATATCCATGAACAGGTTACAGGTGGGCTCGGTTGCATCCGGATTGAGCAGGTAATAGTTCGGCCATACCTGCTCGCCAACCCACAGCAACCGGGAATGCAGCGAATTACCCATACCCAGCAGCAGGGTGGCCAGAAGCAGCAGTAGCAGAATCACCCCATGCAACCTGTGCATGGGATACAACGTTCTTACGCCTGTTGCCGTCATTGCGCGCCAGTTCATGGTCAGGCTCTCCGTTTATTCCCGGTTTTCCGCGGTACACTCGGAGGCGCCGGGGTTGCTGGCACATCGTATCTTGCTGAGCAGGCTCAGCATTTTCGGGTGGTAAACGCTGGGGGCTCCGTCAACACCATCGCGCATCTCCAGACGGTTCTGGCGGAACATCTCCTGGTAGCCAACGATGTCTTTCTCAGGAATCCGTATCCACTGCTCTTCCGGAATCCCGCTCTCCTGGCTCTCGATCAGATTCATTGCCTGCGGGTACATACCCCAGGCCACTTCCCGGGCTTTCTGGGCGGTGTCATCTTCGATCACGCCGTCCCGGGCAATGATCTGAATGGTCAGCTGGGCCAGCGGGTAGTCGACAATGCCGCCCTTGTCACCGATCCCCTTGTACAGTTCCAGAGCCTGGTAGGCGAACGCTGGCGCATAGGCGGTATCAACCGACCCATTATTGAACTTACCGGCAAAGTTGGTGATATCCGAGGGAACCACGGTCGCCTTTACATAGTTCACCATGTGGATGGCGTCTTTCTGGTAGTCCAGGGTGGCAATGCGCTTTCCGGCCAGCTCGCCCGCTGTATCTATACTGCGATCGTTCACGAACAGATAGCCGGCACCCGCCGGTACAATGCCCAGTACCTCATAGTCACCGTCCTTCATGAGGGACGCTGCCTTGGGCTGCGCCAGGGTGGCCAGCAGCGTTTTCAGGTCGTCATAACTTGGCAGTGCACCGACCGCACTGATGCTTCCGGTGAAACGGTTGAACGGGCGAATACGGATGTCCGTCGCAGCGACGGCATCACACTGGCCGGCGTTGAAATCGCCAATGGCCACGCCTTCATCGGTGTAGGGCTTGAGCTGGAAATCCACCCCATGGGCTTTCATTTCCAGAGCGTAGTCCTTGACCATGTTGTATACGTCGCCGTTGGCGCCGATAACATCGAACACACACATGGAAACCGACTGGGCAGAGGCCAGCGGGGCGGCGATGGCAAGAGACAAGGCTGCAAGGGATTTGCGGATCATGACGACCTCCGGGTCATTCTTGTGTTTTTTGGTCTGTAAGGCAGAGAAAACTGAAAGGCCCGCCTCAGAGCAGGCCTTCCAGGTCCATGGTTTCAACGTTCTCGGTATTGCGCTCCGGGCTCATCTTGCCGAAGAAGCTTCGTGGTGTGCGGTGGCCGTAGTTGGCGCTCCAGTGTTTGTCCGACGCGAACTGGACAACCCCGCGGGCCACTTCATCCACCAACTGGTATTGCTCCCACACCTTAATGCGTTCTTCCGCCTCGGCAAATTCCGCAATGGCCTGTGCCAGCACCTGCGGTCGGCCAAAGGTTTCCGCAGCAACCACCTGAACGGCATAAGAGGCACGAATACCGGACTCAACACCCAGCTCCGCGCTGTTTTCCAGTACCTGCCAGGGGTCTGGCGACAAATCCGGGCGGGTATCCGGCAACAACAGCCAGACCAGCGCGCGAACGGCGTTGGGCAAACCGCCCCATTTTTCGTTATCCACACACTGGGCCGCACGCTCCGCCTGGGGCGCAATGTTGCGGGGAACACCGGCCAGGGCACCGGAGTTGGAGTCGTTCACGATGGCCTGCATGCCGGTAAGCAGCCCGAGCAGGAACGTCAGTTCGTCCTGATCGCTGAAAAGGAACGGGCATTCCATGGGTTCAGCAGCCGGGTCAAAATCGTAGGCGGCCATGGCACGCTTGAAGGCTTCGTAGCGACGTTCAGCGGTGCGCGCGTAGAGTCTTTTGGAGACTTCCCGGGCATCTTTGGCGGCGGGGACATCACCACGGTATTCCGCCCGCAGATAAGCCAATTCAGCCTCCCAGGCCCGGTATTCCATGCAATTCGCCGCCAGCAGCATGAGCAGGGAACCGGTTGAATCCGGCGCATCCGTGACTCTCGAAAACGAGTAAACCAGCGGATCCGTGCCCTCACCCAGCGCACAGGCCATGCCCGGATCGGACATTTGCATAACGTAGGGGGTTGCCTCGGATTCCGAGTAGTTGGACAACACGATGCCGGTGGTGGTGTAGATAGGGTTGGCAGAACATCCGGCCAGCAGCAGTACCGAACTTCCCAGCATTGCCTGGCGTACACGAGCCGATAACCGGCGCGCTTGAGAGACCATTGAGGAGATCATAATTCGACCTGTCTGACATTGTTTTTGTATGTAAGGGAATGCGAGAGATTTTTATCACATTTGATTCTCGTCAATCCGTGAACCAGCTCCGGATACCTCCGGCCGGAGCCCGAACGTGAGCAAGAATGCGAGGAATATTGTCAGACAGAAATGGCTTGATTGCCGAAACCGGCATGCCGATCAGGCCAATGGCCCGGGATGAATCGAACTATTTTTGAATTTATTGATTTATAACAATGAGTTGAAATCAGACTGGATTTCGGAACAAGCGTGCCACTTTGTGACTTGTGCACATTAACATTGATCAAGACCCAGCATCGCCATCACCTGATCGGTCAGCCCATCGAGAGTCAGACCGCCCCGCTCAGGGCGATACCAGGTGACTGTCCAGCTCAGGGCGCCGGTCAACATTCTTCGGGTAATGAAAGGATCCGCTCCAAGCTGCTTCGCCTCCGCCAACTGATGGAGTACAGACAACCACAGGTCTTCGTAGATATCCCGCAGTTCCAGTACTTCGGCTTGTGAGCTTTCCGAAAGACTGCGCCACTCGTACACCAGCACCGCCATAGCCTCACCGGTCTGGCCGTTGATCGATTCCAGCTCGGTTCGGACCAGCGCCCGCAGCTTCTCTCTCGCAGACTCGGCCTTGTCTGCGGCGGCCTGCATCAAGGCGGTGTTCAGGCGAATGGTCTCGACCATGACCGCCTTGAGAATTTCCTCCTTGGTGCGGAAATGGTGGAACAGGCTCCCCGACTGAATACCCACAGCCGCCGCCAGGTCTCGTACCGTCGTGCGCTCGTAGCCCTTATCCCTGAACAGTCTTGCGGCTTCGTTCAGCAGCCGCCCGCGGGCGCTGGCGGGATCAGACACAAGTTGCTCGGCAATGAGGGATTGCAGGATCGGGTTCTGGTTCACAAAGGCCATCCGGTTGTCTTGCTGGGACTTTTTATTCTACCCGAGATTTGCCTGTTTACAAACCAAGCGCTTGCTTGGTATTGTCATTTCCATCGCTGGATAACCTCCCGCCAGTGCGGGCATCAGAACAAGGCCAAGAACATGTCAGACGCCAACAAAACCATCCGTATCGGTTGCTCCGCCGCTTTCTGGGGCGATACCGAAACCGCCGCTGCCCAGCTGGTACGCCAGGGCAATATTGATTACCTGGTCGCCGATTACCTGGCCGAGATCACCATGTCGATCATGGCCGGCCAAAAGATGAAAGACCCGACTCAGGGCTACGCCCGGGATTTCGTGCAAACGGTGATGGCGCCACTGCTGGGCGAGGTAAAGGAAAAAGGCATCCGGGTGCTGGCCAATGCCGGTGGTGTAAACCCCGTAGCTTGCCGCGATGCTCTGCAGGCCCTGTGTGAAAAGGCCGGCGTCGATCTGAAGATTGCGCTGGTGCTCGGGGATGATCTTTTGATGAAAAAGAAAAAGCTGGTCGATGCCGGCATTACCGAGATGACCACCGGCCAGCCCTTCCCCGCCATGATGGTAAGCCTGAACGCCTATCTGGGTGCCCCGGGGTTGGTGGCCGCCCTGGAACAGGGTGCCGACATCATTATCACCGGCCGTGTCGCAGACAGTGCGCTGGTGCTGGCGCCTCTGGTGCATGAATTCGGCTGGGGCTGGAACGATTACGACAAACTGGCCCAGGGTAGCCTGGCCGGGCATTTGCTGGAATGCGGCGCCCAGTCGACCGGCGGTAATTTCACCGACTGGGAACAGGTGGCTGATGGCTACGCCAATATGGGCTTTCCCATCGCCGAGGTCAGCGCCTCAGGCGACTTTGTAATGACCAAGCCCGAGGGCACCGGCGGCATGGTCAGCAGGGGCACTGTGGGCGAGCAACTGGTGTACGAGATTGGCGACCCGCGGGCCTATCTGCTGCCCGATGTGACCTGCGATTTCACTCAGGTGATGCTGGACGAAATCGGCAAGGACCAGGTTCGGGTTTCCGGTGCCAGAGGGCTGCCGCCGACAGACAGCTACAAGGTGTCCGGTACCTGGCCAGACGGCTTCAAGTGCACGGTGACGTTCCTGCTGGCTGGCCTTGATGCCCGCGCTAAGGCACAGCGGGTGGCGCAGGCCATTCTGGCCAAGACGTCAGCGATGTTTGCCGATCGTGGCCTGCCGGATTATTCCGAAACCAGTATCGAATTGCTGGGCACCGAGACTACCTATGGCCCCCATGGCAAGGGCGACCAATGCCGGGAAGTGGTGGTGAAGATTGCCACAGCCCATCCGAAGAAAGAGGCCCTGGTGCTGTTTTCCAGGGAAATTGCCCAGGCCGCCACCGGCATGGCACCCGGCATTACCGGTATTGTCGGCGGGCGGCCGACGGTGTGGCCGAAGATTCGTTTGTTCTCCTGTCTGGTACCGAAATCAGAGGTGGCGGTTTCGGTGGATCTGGCAGGCGAAAAATCGGAGGTAGCGATCGCTACCGAGGGTGGTTTCGATCCAGGCACTCTGGCTGCTGAGCCGGAGTCTCGGATGGAGGTGGCGGCGGATACCACGGTGCCGTTGATCAAGCTGGCTTGGGCGCGGTCCGGTGATAAGGGCGATCACAGCAACATCGGGGTGATTGCGCGGGATCCGGAGTATGTTCCTTATATTGAGGCGGCGTTAACGGAGCAGGCGGTGGCCGAGTGGATGGCTCATACGCTGAATCCGGAGTCCGGCAAGGTGACTCGCTGGTCTATGCCGGGATTGCATGCGTTCAATTTCTTGCTGGAGCACAGTCTTGGTGGCGGCGGTGTGGCGTCGCTTCGGATTGATCCGCAGGGTAAGGCATTTGCTCAGCAGTTATTGGAGTTTCCTGTTCCGGTGCCTTCGAATCTGGTGCGTCATAAATATTAGTCGCGCTCCGGTGCAAGCGCCCCACCGGGGTACAGCCTTCCGGGACACGCCGTAAATACGTCCGTGTAGGCTTGAGCGCAGCTTCCCTGCTGCGCACAGTCCCGGAAGGCTGTACCCCGGCGGAGCGCCCGAACGTTTTTCGTGGATTCTTTGGATTGGAATAGGGAATTTTGTATGAGTTATCAGTCTGTTCTTCGCCCGGGCTTGTTTGAAGGCCAGGTTTTTATTGTCACCGGTGGCGGTTCGGGGATTGGCCGCTGCACGGCTCACGAACTGGCGGCGCTCGGTGCCCGGGTTGCGCTGGTGGGTCGTAAGCAGGAGAAGGTAGACGCGGTTAAGGCCGAAATTGAGGAAGACGGCGGTATTGCCAGCGCCCATGCCTGCGATATTCGCGAGGAGGAGTCGGTCAAGGCCACGGTGAAGGCCATTATTGAGACCCACGGTGGTCTGAACGGGGTGGTGAACAACGCCGGCGGGCAGTTTGCGTCTCCGCTGACGGGGATTAATCAGAAAGGTTGGGAAACGGTGGTGCGCACGAATCTGACCGGGGGTTTTCTGATGGCCCGGGAGGCCTATACCCAGGCGTTGAGCAAGACTGGTGGTTCGATCGTGAACATTGTGGCGGATATGTGGGGCGGTATGCCCGGCATGGGCCACTCGGGTGCGGCCCGGGCGGGGATGGTGAATTTTACCCAGACCGCCGCGGTTGAATGGGCGCCGTCCGGGGTTCGGGTGAATGCGGTGGCGCCGGGGTGGATTGCTTCCAGCGGGATGGATAACTACCCGGCTCATATGAAGTCGTGGATTCGCAGCCTGGCGGATGCGGTGCCGATCAAGCGGATGGGGACGGAGTCGGAGGTGAGTTCGGCGATCTGTTTTCTGCTTAGCCCGGGCGCGGCGTTTATCAGTGGCGACTGCCTGCGGATTGATGGAGCGGCGTCTCAGGGCGGGCGTGTCTGGCCGATGCCGAAGGCGAAGAATAACGAGCCCTATAACGGTTTCCATCGGGCGGTAACGCCGAAAGTTTTGAGTGACGACTGAGGATTTCCCATGCAGGTACTGGAAACAACAATAACCCCCCAGTCTGACGAGTTCCGAGCCAATGTTGATGCCATGGAAGCGCACATCTCGACTTTCCGGGATGTGGAGCAGAAGGTTCTGGACCTGGAGGAATCGGCCCGGGAGAAGTTTACCAAGCGGGGCAAGCTGCTACCGCGGGACCGCATCAATCGGCTGCTGGATCGTGGCAGTGAGTTTCTGGAGCTGTGCTCCCTGGCCGGTTACAAGATGCACGATGACAAAGACGGCTCCATGGCCGGCGGCGGCATCATCGCCGGCATAGGTACTGTCGCGGGCGTGCGCTGCCTTGTCGTGGCGAGCAACAGCGCCATCAAGGGCGGCACCATCACCCCGGCGGGGCTGGACAAAACCCTGCGGTTGCAGCAGATCGCCATGGAAAACAAACTGCCGGTGGTGTCACTGTCCGAATCCGGCGGCGCTAACCTGAACTACGCCACGGACATCTTCGTGCTCGGCGCCCGCGGCTTCGCCAACCAGGCCCGCCTGTCCGCCGCCGGTATTCCCCAGATCACCGTGGTCCACGGCAACGCCACTGCCGGTGGTGCCTATCAGCCCGGCCTGTCGGATTATGTGATTACCGTGCGCGAACAGGCCAAGATGTTCCTGGCCGGCCCGCCTCTGCTAAAAGCGGCTACCGGCGAGGTCGCCACCGATGAAGAGCTGGGTGGAGCAGAAATGCACGCCACGGTTGCCGGCACCGCCGAATACCTGGCGGAAGACGATGCCGATGGCATCCGCCAGGCCCGGGAGATTCTCGGCGCCCTGCCCTGGAACGACAACCTGCCGCTGCGCCAGGAACCGCAGTGGGATGAGCCGCTGTATCCGGCTGAAGAGCTGCTGGGCGTGATTCCTTCCGACGCCAAGAAGCCCTACGACGTGCGCGAAATCCTCGCCCGCATCGCCGACGGCTCCCGATTCCTGGATTTCAAGAACGACTACGACAGCCAGACGGTGTGCGGCACCATCCGGATTCACGGCCACAGTGTCGGCATTATCGGCAACAACGGCCCGATCACCCCTGCTGGCTCCACCAAGGCGGCGCAGTTCATCCAGCTGTGCGACCAGGCCGGCACGCCCATCCTGTTTCTGCACAACACCACCGGTTTCATGGTGGGCACGCACTCCGAGCAGAACGGCATTATCAAACACGGGTCCAAGATGATTCAGGCCGTGGCCAACTGCCGGGTACCGAAACTCGCCGTGGTGGTGGGCGGTTCCTACGGCGCCGGCAACTACGCTATGTGCGGCCGGGGCCTGGACCCTAGGTTCATCTTCGCCTGGCCCAACAGCCGCACCGCCGTCATGGGCCCCGCGCAGGCCGGGAAGGTCATGCGCATCGTGGCTGAAGAAAAACAACGCAAAAGCGGTATCGAGCCGGACGAAAAGACTCTGTCGTTCCTGGAACAGGCGACCGCCAAAAAGCTGGAAGACGGCTCCACCGCCCTGTACGGCACTGCCAGACTCTGGGACGACGGCCTGATCGACCCGCGGGATACCCGCCGTGTCCTGGCCATGGTGCTTTCCGTTTGCCGTGAAGCCGAACAACGATCACTGCGACCCAACGTTTACGGCGTCGCCCGTTTCTGATTTCCACACTGATTTACCGGGAGAACAACAATGAAATTCACAGCCGAACACGAAGCCCTCAGAAAGACCGTCCGCGATTTCGTCGAAAAGGAAATCAATCCGCACTGCGATGAATGGGAGGAAGCCGGGGAGTTTCCCATTCACGACCTGTTCAAGAAACTCGGCAACCTCGGCCTGCTGGGCATTCAGAAGCCGGAAGAATACGGCGGCATGGGTCTGGATTACAGCTACAACCTGGTCGCTGCTGAAGAACTGGGCATGGCCAAGTGCGGCGGCGTGCCGCTGGCCGTGGGTGTGCAGACCGACATGTGTACTCCTGCTATCGCGCGCTTTGGTTCAGACGAACTCAAACGGGATTTCCTGGCCCCGGCCATCGCTGGCGACATGGTCGGCTGCATTGGCGTAAGTGAAGTGGGCGCGGGGTCGGACGTGGCGGGCCTGAAGACCACCGCCAGGAAAGACGGCGATGACTACGTCATCAACGGCTCCAAGATGTGGATCACCAACTCTCCGAAAGCGGATTTCATGTGCCTGCTGGCCAACACCAGCGACGACAAGCCCCACAAGAACAAAACCCTGATGATCGTGCCCATGAACACTCCGGGCATCACTTTCAGCCCGCACCTGAACAAGCTGGGTATGCGGTCGTCTGAAACGGCGCAGGTGTTCTTCGACGACGTGCGGGTTCCCCAGCGCAATCGCATCGGTGCCGAGGGCACGGGTTTCATGATGCAGATGCTTCAGTTCCAGGAGGAGCGTTTGTGGGGCGCGGCCAATGTCATCAAGGCTCTGGAAAACTGCGTTACCCAGACGATCGAGTACTGCCGCGAGCGCAAGACGTTTGGTCAGCCGCTGATCGATAACCAGTACATTCATTTCCGCCTGGCGGAGTTACAGACCGAAATCGAAGCGCTGCGCGCGCTGACCTATCAGGCCTGTGAGCTGCACGTTGAGGGCAAAGATGTCACCAAGCTGGCGTCGATGGCGAAACTGAAGGCCGGGCGTCTGGGTCGCGAAGTAACCGATGCTTGCCTGCAGTTCTGGGGCGGCAACGGTTACATGTGGGACAACCCCCTGTCACGGGCTTACCGCGATGTGCGGTTGGTCTCTATCGGCGGCGGTGCCGACGAAATCATGCTGGGTATTATCTGCAAGCTGATGGGCACCTTGCCTGGCAAGAAACGCGACTGACGTTTGGAGTTTGGAGTCAGGCCTTGTGGGCAGGTAGGGCTTTCCGGGACACGCTGTGAATACATCCATGTACGCTTGACTGCAGCATCCCTGCTGCAGACAGTCCCGGAAAGCCCTACCTGCCCCCAAGGCCCCGAACATTGCGACTGGTACCCGATTGCCGCCCGAAAACGGAGTCCTTTTATGGAACAGCTACCCCAGTGCGAAACCCTGATTCTCGAAAAACAGGGTCCCACCCTGTTCATCACCATCAACCGCCCCGACGTCCGCAACGCCATGAGCCTGCAAATGGTGGCTGAACTGTCCACCATCTTCAGCGAGATCGAAAACGACATCAGCATCCGCGCCGCCGTCATCCGCGGCGCAGGTGGACATTTCTGCGCCGGCGGCGATATCAAAGACATGGCCGGCGCCCGGAGCCAGAAAGCCGGCGAAGGCCGCGATGACCCGTTCTACAAACTCAACCGCGCCTTCGGCCAGATGATCCAGCAAGTCAACGAATCCTCCAAAGTCGTCATCGCCATCACCGAAGGCGCCGTGATGGGCGGCGGCTTCGGCCTGGCCTGCGTCTCCGACCTCGCCATCGCCGGCCCGACGGCCAAATTCGGCATGCCGGAAACCACCCTCGGCGTCATCCCGGCCCAGATCGCCCCGTTCGTGGTCGAACGCATCGGCCTGACCCAGGCCCGTCGGCTCGCGCTTCTGGGTTTGAGAATCGACGCAGCGGAAGCCTGCGCACTGGGCATTGTTCACCAGGTTGCGGAATCCGAAGAACAGCTGAACGACATGCTGAACCAAGCCCTTGAACGGGTTCGGCTGTGTGCCCCGAATGCCACGGCAGAAACCAAGGCGCTGTTGCACCGGGTTGGCAATGAAAGCATGGCCGGTTTACTGGATGCTGCCGCCGGGAAGTTCGCCGCCGCGATCCGTGGCCCGGAAGGCACTGAGGGCACCATGGCGTTCATGCAAAAACGAGAGCCTAAGTGGGCTGAGAGCTAAAAAAACGACAACAAACACACACTGTTCACTAGCTGTTGAGCAGGCACGAACAAAGTCAGCGGA
>JAJUKC010000103.1 GCA_029264995.1 Marinobacter sp.
CCGGGTGGTGAAACTGGTAGACACGCCATCTTGAGGGGGTGGTAGCGAAAGCTGTGCCGGTTCGAGTCCGGCCCCGGGCACCATATTTGAAGAAGACGGCTTGGCAAACCCAGGCCGTTTTTTTTGGTCAGTCCTTGACCAGTCCGCGCGGCGTCACTATACTCCCGCGGATATTGGAGCCTGCGAGCATCGAGGCTTCCAGGCAGGCCAGGTGTCTGTCGGCAGAGCGCTTGAAAGGGTTGGTGCTTTGCGAATTCTTGCAACAAAAAGCCCCATATTTCAGGGGCTTTTTGATTAAGGGGCCTGGCGCAAAGGGCCCTGGTGCATAAAAGGGCTGATTAACAGCCCTTTTTTTGTTTTTGTACCCTGAAAATTCGGAAACGGAGGCGGCGACACTTGTCAGCCAAACTGAAACAACTGGAAGACATCCTGCGCCCGGTGGTCGAGGGGCTGGGTTATGAGTTCTGGGGAATTGAATTCCGCTCCCATGGGCACCATTCCAAGCTTCGGGTGTTTATTGACGATGCCGAGAACGGCATCGCGATCGACGACTGCGAGAAGGTCAGTCGTCAGGTCAGCGGCGTGATGGATGTGGAAGACCCCATTCAGACCGAATATACGCTGGAAGTGTCTTCACCTGGTATGGACCGGCCGCTGTTCCGGCTGGAGCAGTACGAGGCGTTTATTGGTCACAAAGTGCAGATCAAACTGCGTATGGCGTTTGAGGGCCGGCGCAAATTCCAGGGCCTGATCAAAGGGGTGGAGGGCGACGATGTGGTGGTTGTGGTAGACGACCACGAATACCTGTTGCCCTTCGACAGTATCGAAAAAGCCAACATCGTGCCGGTTTTCGAGTGACACATTCGAATAAATCTATAGATGTATCGTTTATTTTGAGGGCAGGGCAATCCCATGAGTAAAGAGATCTTGCTGGTAGTGGAATCCGTCTCGAACGAGAAAGGTGTCGAGAAGGATGTGATTTTCGAGGCGATTGAACTCGCGCTCGCTACCGCTGCCAAGAAACGTTATGAAGACGAAGAGGCGGATATCCGGGTTGCCATTGATCGCCGCACCGGAGAATACGAAACCTTCCGCCGCTGGCTGGTTGTCGATAATGATGCCGTTCCTGCGTTGGGCACTGAGCTGACCCTGCAGGAAGCGGAAGAGATCGACACCAATCTGAAGCCGGGTGACATGTACGAAGAGAAGGTGGAATCTGTGGCGTTCGGGCGCATTGGTGCCCAGGCGGCCAAGCAGATCATCTTCCAGAAAGTGCGCGAAGCCGAGCGAATGAAGATTGTTGACAGCTACCGCGATCGCATCGGTGAGCTGGTGTCCGGTACCGTCAAGAAGGTAACTCGGGACAATGTGATTGTGGATCTGGGCGGCAACGCAGAAGCCTTGCTTCCCCGTGAGCACCTGATTCCCCGTGAAACCTTCCGGATGGGCGACCGCGTTCGTGCTCTGCTGCTGGAAATTCGCACCGATCATCGCGGGCCACAGCTGATTCTGAGCCGTACCGATTCGCAAATGCTGATCGAGCTTTTCCGCATCGAGGTTCCCGAGATTGCGGAGGAGCTGATCGAGATTCGCGGTGCCGCTCGCGATCCGGGCTCCCGGGCCAAGATTGCGGTGAAGACCAACGATCGCCGTATTGATCCGGTCGGGGCCTGTGTTGGTATGCGGGGCTCTCGCGTACAGGCAGTGTCTAACGAGCTGGGCGGCGAGCGTGTGGATATCGTGCTTTATGACGATAACCCGGCGCAGCTGGTCATCAACGCGATGGCGCCCGCTGAAGTGGCCTCCATTGTCATGGACGAAGACCGTCACACCATGGACGTAGCCGTTGCCGAAGACAACCTGGCACAGGCCATTGGCCGGAACGGCCAGAACGTTCGTCTGGCGACCGAGCTGACCGGTTGGACCCTGAACGTGATGACGGAAGAAGAAGCCGGTGAGCGCCAGGAGCAGGAATACAACCGCCTGCTTGACCACTTTACCGCTCACCTGGATGTGGATGAAGAATTTGCCGGTGTTCTGATCGAGGAAGGCTTTACCTCCATTGAAGAGGTGGCCTATGTACCGATGGAAGAAATGCTGGCGATTGAGGGCTTTGACGAGGAAACCGTCACTGAATTGCGCCGTCGTGCCAAAGACGTATTGCTGAATCAGGCGCTGGCCAGTGAAGAAGCCCTGGAGGGCGCTGAGCCCGAAGACGATCTTCTGAACATGGATGGCATGGACCGTGCGCTGGCATTCAAGCTGGCCAGCATGGGCGTGCGCACAATGGAAGATCTGGCGGAGCAGTCGATTGATGAGCTGCTCGAAATCGAAGGTATGGATGAAGAGCGTGCCGGTCAGCTGATTATGACTGCGCGCGCACCCTGGTTTGAAGACCAGGCCTGATTCGGGAGAGGAGGACCAGTATGGCTGAAGTAACGGTAAAACAACTGGCCGCAGATGTAGGCGCTCCCGTGGATCGTTTGCTGAAGCAGATCGTGGAAGCGGGCCTGAAAGCCCGGAGCGAAAACGACGCTGTCACCAGCGATGAGAAGCAGCAGTTGCTGGCCTATCTGAGAAAAACCCATGGTGAGGCGGAAGCCGAACCGCGAAAGATTACACTCAAGCGCAAGACCACGACGACGCTTAAGGCTGGCAAGGCCAAGACTGTCAACGTAGAAGTGCGCAAGCGCCGCACCTATATCAAGCGTGCAGAGCTTCAACCCGAGCCGGAAGCTGAGGCGCCGGCACCGGAAGAACCGGTACAGGCACCGGCGGCCGAACAGGCACCGGTTGAAGAAGCGCCGAAGGTGGCAGCGGAAGCAGCGCCTGCCGAAGCCTCCGAGATGGAAGCTCCAGCCGCAGCAGAGGCCGAAGCCAAAGCCAAAGCCGCTCCGGAACCTGCCGCAGAGCCTGCCATCGAGGCGGAGGACATTCCCATGCCTCCGCCTGAGGATGAAGGTCGGGATCGCAAGCCCAAGAAGAAAAAAGAGAAGGTGCGTGAGCGCGGCGATGATATTGAAGAAGGCAAGCCCAAGAAGAAACAGGCTGGCCATCGTGGCCCTCGCAGCCGTCCGGTAGAAGAGCCGGTGGTACTGAGCGAAGACGAAGAGGAAACCACTCTTCGCAAGCCGCTGCGGGCCAAAAAGAAACCGAAAGAAAAGCGTCATGCTTTCGAGAGGCCCACAAAGCCCATGGTAAGAGAAGTACAGATTCCGGAAACCATTACCGTTGGTGATCTCGCCCAGCGCATGGCCGTCAAATCCGCTGATGTGATCAAGACCCTGATGGGTATGGGCGTGATGGCAACCATCAACCAGGCGCTGGATCAGGAAACGGCGATCCTGGTGACCGAAGAGCTGGGCCACAAGCCCAAGGCGGTGAGCGAGGATGCCTTCGAGGAAGAAGTGCTGAGTGAAATCACCGGCCCGGATGAAGGCAAAGAGAAGATCAAGCGCGCGCCGGTTGTCAGTGTGATGGGTCACGTTGACCATGGTAAGACATCGCTGCTGGACCATATCCGCCGTGCCAAGGTGGCTGCCGGTGAATCCGGTGGTATTACCCAGCACATTGGTGCCTACCATGTAGAAACTGAACACGGCATGGTGTCCTTCCTGGATACCCCGGGCCACGCCGCGTTTACCGCCATGCGTGCTCGTGGTGCCCAGTGTACCGACATCGTTATTCTGGTGGTGGCAGCCGACGACGGTGTTATGCCGCAAACCAAGGAAGCCGTTGAGCACGCCCGTTCTGCCGGGGTTCCCATTGTGGTTGCCATCAACAAGATGGACAAGGAAGAAGCCGATCCGGACCGCATCAAGAACGAGCTGTCTGCGCTGGACGTGATTCCGGAAGACTGGGGCGGCGACGTTCAGTTCGTGCCGGTTTCTGCGCACACCGGTATGGGTATCGATGACCTGCTGGAAGCGGTGCTGCTGCAGGCTGAAATCCTTGAGCTGGAAGCGTCTCCGGATGCGGCGGCGAAAGGTGTTGTGGTTGAATCCAGCCTCGAGCGCGGCCGTGGTTCTGTTGCCACCGTGCTGGTTCAGAACGGTACCCTGCGCCAGGGTGACATGGTGGTGGCCGGTTCCTTCTTCGGTAAGGTGCGCGCCATGACCGACGAAGCCGGGCGCCAGGTGAAAGAAGCCGGCCCGTCCATTCCGGTCGAGATTCTGGGCCTGAACGGCACGCCGGACGCCGGTGACGAATTCTTCGCTGTGGCGGACGAGAAAAAAGCCAAAGAACTGGCCGAATTCCGTCAGACCCGCGAGCGTGAGCAACGTCTCCAGCGCCAGCAGGCCGCCAAGCTCGAGAACATGTTCGAGAATATGGGCAAGGACGAGGTCAAGACCCTCAATGTGGTGCTCAAGACCGACGTGCGTGGTTCTCTGGAAGCCATTACCAAGGCTCTGCAGGACCTGGGCAACGACGAGGTTCAGGTGAAGATTGTTTCGTCTGGTGTGGGCGGTATCGCCGAGACCGACGTCAGCCTGGCCATGGCTACTAACGCTGTTATCTTCGGTTTCAACGTGCGTGCGGATACTGCATCCAAGCGTCTGGTTGAGCAGGAAGGCCTGGATCTGCGTTACTACAGCATCATCTATAACCTGATTGATGATGTGAAAGCGGCCCTGACTGGCATGCTCAAGCCGGAATTCCGCGAAGATATCGTGGGCATTGCCGATGTGCGCGATGTGTTCCGTTCGCCGAAGTTCGGTCAGGTGGCCGGCTGTATGGTGACCGAGGGCACCGTATACCGTAACAAGCCGATCCGCGTACTGCGTGACAACGTGGTGATCTTTGAAGGCGAGCTGGAATCCCTGCGTCGCTTCAAGGATGACGTGGCGGAAGTTCGCAACGGTATGGAATGTGGTATCGGTGTTAAAGGCTACGACGTGAAAGTGGGCGACCAGATCGAAGTGTTCGATCGCGTCCGTGTTGAGCGTCAGCTTGAATCCACGGGGGCCTGATGGCACGGGAATACAGTCGCGTAGATCGCATTGGCGATCAGATGCAGCGAGAGCTGGCGCAGCTGATCCAGCGCGAGGTGAAAGATCCTCGCGTTGGTATGGTCACGGTTAACGATGTGAAAGTCAGCCGTGACCTCGGCTATGCCGATATCTATATTTCGTTGCTGTCCACCGAGGAGCTCACCGAGGACTCACCTGAAGTGCAGGATTCCCTGACGGTACTGAACAAGGCCTCGGGGTTCTTGCGCGGGCAGGTTGGTCGCGCCATGAAATTGCGTGTGGTACCCCAGCTGCGTTTTCACTTCGACAAGTTGTTGGGCCAGAGTCGCAAGATGGACCGCCTGATCCGAGAAGCGGTTGGCGACAAACCTGCCGTGCCTCGGGACGATAATGATGACCCGGTTTCAGACAACCCGGAGCGTGACGCTTGAGCCGAAGACGCAAAGGCCGCGATGTAAACGGCATTCTGGTGATCGACAAGCCCCAGGGCGTTACCTCCAACGGGATTCTGCAGCAGGTCAAACGCCTGTATGGTGCGGCCAAGGCCGGCCATACTGGCGCGCTTGATCCTCTGGCGACCGGCGTGCTGCCCCTGTGTTTTGGCGAGGCCACCAAGTTCTCCCAGACCATGCTGGACAGCGACAAGGCGTATATCACAACCGCTCGCCTGGGCATCCGGACAGAAACCGGAGACAGCGAGGGGGCTGTGGTGGAAGAAAAGCCTGTGCCGTCGTTGAGTGAAGACGAAGTGGAAGCCGTGCTGGCCCGTTTCCGAGGCGACATTCAGCAGGTGCCCTCCATGTACTCGGCTCTGAAGCATCAGGGCAAACCTCTGTACGAATACGCCCGCGAAGGTATCGAAATTGAGCGCCCGGCCAGGCCGGTGACCATTTACGAGCTCAAGCTATTGGCGGTTCGGGAACAGGAGTTGGATCTGGCGGTTACCTGTACCAAGGGTACGTATATCCGCTCACTGGTTGAGGATATTGGCGAGGTTCTGGGCTGCGGAGCTCATGTCAGTGCTCTGCGCCGTACCCTGGCCTCCGGTTACACCCTGGCAAATGCCCACGATGTCAAAGACCTGGAAGCCATGCGCGAGCGCGGGGAGAGCCTGGATGGCCTGCTGCTGCCGCCGGAAACCGCCCTCACCATGTTTCCCGAGTACCGATTGTTCGGTGTGCCGCTGGTATCGATCTTGAACGGACAACCGGTTAGAATACCGGGTCAGCCTTTTGAAGGTTTTGTGCGCCTGTATGGCGAGCATTCCTTCGTAGGGCTGGCAGAAGCATTGCCGGAAGGCGATGGCACCCAACTGGTGCCTCGCCGTCTGGTCAAGAACAGCAAACGGTAAACGCCTTTTGCTGATTAGCCGGGCTGTAGAGATGCGCGGTTCGGCTGAATATTTATGCATCGCAACCAATGAGGTGAAATATGGCACTGTCTGCCAGTGAGAAAGCTCAGATCGTTAAAGATTTTCAGCAAGGTGATGGCGATACCGGTTCCCCTGAGGTTCAGGTAGCTCTGCTGAGCGCCAACATCAACAAGCTGCAGGATCACTTCAAGGCCAACAAGCAGGATCACCATTCCCGCCGCGGCCTGATCCGGATGGTA
>JAJUKC010000010.1 GCA_029264995.1 Marinobacter sp.
ACGCTTGGTCAGAATGGTTTCGACCCGCTCGCACTCGGCTTGCGGATAGCCGCACTTCGCCATGATCTCAGCCGCCCGGCGGCCATGCATTCGGCCGCACGCCTGTCGCCACTGATAGTAATTCTTGCGGCCCTCACCATAGTCACTCCGGGGCATGGTCCAGCGCTCGATATGCTGGGCCCGACAGGCAATCTGCATGCGTTCGGAAGGTTCCGGCTCCAGCTCAAACAGCCAGCGGGTCATGTGCAGGCTATAGGCGTATTCCCTGGGAAGGGATTCACCGCCTATTTCCTCACGGTTGGGATCCTGCTGGTTTGCCTGGTCGATGGCGTTAATCGCACATTCCAGATTGGCACTGGCGCTCATCATTCAGTCCTTCAAGTCGCATGGCTCGCTCTTGGCGCGCCCGGATGAACAGGGCGCGCCGTCTATAGAGCAATACTATCAGCCGGTCGGACCTAAGGTCACCGGCGAACTTCAAACCTGAGCCGAAGGTCGCGCCTTGATCCGGTCGAACCAGGCCTGCAGGTGTTCCTGCTCCGGTTTGATGCGGATATTGACCACCCGGGCGAAGGCCACGGTGGTGAAGGCATTGATGTCGGCGGCGGTGAACCGGTCACAGCACAGGTATTCCTTGCCCTCGAGCTGCTTGTTCAGGAAATGCATGAATTTCTCGACGCCCTGGCCGCATTCCTCGCCCCACTCCTTGATGGGGTTCATCCGATCCTTGAAATAGCCGGTGGTGTGCTGAAAGCACATGCCGGTGGGCATCATGAAGTAGAATTCGATCCAGCGCAGCCACTGTTCCACCTGGGCTTTCTCCAGCGGCGATTCACCCAACAGGCTGGGGGTGTCCGGATAGCTTTCCTCAAAATAGCGGCAGATGGCCATGGTTTCGGCAATGCAGGTGCCGTCGTCCAGTTCCAGTACCGGCACTTTCTTCATCGGGTTGCGGGCAACAAATTCCGGGCTCAGGTTCTCCCCTTTTTCAATATCCACCTGCACCAGTTCAACCTGGTCCAGCAAGCCTTTCTCGGCCAGGAACATGCGCACCCGGCGTGGGTTGGGGGCGGTTCGGGTCTCGAAGAGTTTCATCTTGTTATTGGCTCCGTTCACTCAATGAATTGACGGCAATGAGCGTGACTGCAAAAAACAGTTGCGTCAAGCAACCCCTATTAGCCAGACAGGGCACCGGGCAACCAGTTTTTCATCTGCCGGATGATCCAGTCGGGTTCATCCAGCGGCAGATCGTGCCCGGCATCCGGATGCAGCCGGAGCGTCCAGCACCAGCGTCGTTCCAGTTCGGCGCTGCAATGCCAATGCACAATACGGTCACCCTTACTGGCAAGCAGCAGGGCATCTGCCATGGGCCGCTCGGGCAAGGGCTGAAACCGGGCCGCCGCCCGCAACTGGTTTAACGCCGTGCGATAGCTGACCGGGCGCTGGCGCTGGATGCTGTACCAGGCTTTGCACAAAGACAGGGGAATTTCACGATTTGACGTCAGGCGCAAGATATCCCGCTCCCGGTGAAACAGCTCTCGACGGGCCAGCAGCTGAGTGACGCGCGGCCAGGCCAGCGGGCGCATGCGTTTCCAGAAAGGACTGAAACCGGAACTGGTGTTGACCAGAACCAGGTGCTGCAGCTCCCCGGGTTCGGCATGCTGGGCCCAGTCAAGGGCCACCATACCGCCCATTGACAGAGCCAGCAGGCTGAAGGGCCTGGGTATGTGATTCACCTGTTCACAGACGCGCCGCCGGATCTCAGGGATGGAGTCGGGTGAATCCTCGCGGAACAGCGTGCCGGTGCCCGGCAGATCGACGGTGTAAAACCGGTGTTCAGGAAAGGCCGAGCGAAGCTGTGCCGGAAAATGGCCCCAGTGGCCCTGCTCCCGAGTCAGGCCTCTCAGAAGGATCCAGTGCATGTCATCGGCTATCCCTGTACCAGTGCATAATGGCAGCTTCCCTCAGCATGGACTCTTCCTCCGGCCCGGGCAACCAGTTCTCATAACTGGCGGCGGCGTTAAGCAGAAAATCGATCCACGGCATATGACTGCGCAACACGCGCTGGTGACGATGGGGAACCAGTGGATTGAAGAAGCCTTCCAGCCGGAACAGCTGACGCGGGCGTTTCCGAATCCAGCGCCAGGATCCCATTTCCAGGGTGAGCGGCAGAAAAACACCGTCGCTGGTTCGGTTAACCTGTTTGTAAAAGTAGTCCCATAGATCACCATGGGTCAGATAGTGGGCAGATTGCGGCTCAAACCGGTACGTGTGATTGGGGTAAGCCTGTTCCCAGATCAGTTTGAGCGCCATGACCGAGCCAATGCGGCGCATGGGCCGGCGGCGATAGGCGTAGGGAAACCAGATCTGATCCTGCCAGCCAAAGCCGGAGTGACAATCCAGCGCCAGACTGAATGGACGACCCGGGAGCAGTTCCCGGATCACCGACTCGAGGGCCAGGTTCTCGGCTTCCATCCCCTGTTCGGGATCACCGGTATACCAGGGCAAGCGTGGTGAAAGCCGCTGCCCTCCCAACAGGAAGGCACTGCGATCCTGGGCCGTGATCGGCGCATTACGCATCAGATCAACCCCGTTCGGATTGCTGCGCTGGTTCAGGTACATGCCGCCCGGGTTCAGCATGGGCAGAAGCGTGATGTGCACCCGCTCCAGAAGCGCCTGCACGCTGTCGGCCCAGGCCATCCGGGCGAGGAATGAGGCCAGCCAGGCCATCACCACCTGCGTACCAATACGTTCCAGCCCGTGGACACCGCCAATCAGCACGACAACGGGCGCATCCGGACGCTCGGTACCCAGGTCGACCCGATAGACCGGCAGCTCCAGGTCCCTAACGTTCACACGGGACAGGACAGAACTGGAGACACCCTCCGGCGCCTCCGCCAGCAGCCGCTCCAGCTGGATCAGCTCCGGCAGGAAGGTGCGAAGCCTTCGTTTCTGGCCTTTGTCCCGGCGGGCTTGCTCAGCGGGTATCACAGCGTGGGGCGTCAATGCTTTCAGTTCGGTCATTTCAGGCTCTCTGGCAACGGCTGCTGACAGTGTGCGCCAGAAATGCTTCAGTCCGTTGACAGTGCCGAACCTGTTATTGCAAATAGTATGCAAGGGTATACTATGAAAATGCACCTTCGCAGATTACCGTGACCCAGCCCGCCCATGCCCAGAACTTTGCTGATCATCCTGGCCTTGTTGATGGCCGCCTGCTCACCCGATGAGGCTACAGAACCAGGGCGGCATGAAGCCACGGATAGCGCCACGCGTCAGCAACCTGCCCCCCACCCTGATCAACACCGGATCATTCTCGCCGCCGACCCCTGGTGCCCCCATAACTGCCGGGCCGGAGCGCCGAAGGAAGGCTATATGGTGGATATCGCACGGGAAATTTTTGCCGAAGCCGGTTTTGACCTTGAGTACCGTAACTATGGCTGGGCCCGCTCACTGAGCCTGGCCCGGGAGAACCGGATTGATGGCGTTATCGGCGCCCTGAAGGGTGACGCCCCGGACTTTGTCTTTCCGGAGCGCCCCATGGGCACTGCCCGTATCGGCTTGTACACGCACCCGGAGAGCCAATGGCAATACCGGGGACTGGACTCGCTTAACGGAAAAACCCTGCTGGTGATCAACGGTTACTCCTACTCTCCGGAGCTGGATCGTTATATTGCAGACTATGCCGATGATCCAGAAAGAGTCTGGGTCATCTCTGGAGCAGCGCCCCTGGGGCGAGCCCTCAGACTACTGGCACAGGAACGCACAGATACCTTCGCCGAAGACCAGGCGGTCATGAGCTGGTTTTTGCAGGAACAAGCAGGATACACCACACCAAGACTGGCCGGTATCGCCCATCAAGCACCCGTCTACATTGCCTTCGCGGCCGAGAATCCAAGAGCGGAAGAACTGGCCAGGCTACTGGATATGGGCCTGGCCAGACTGGCTGAAACTGGCCGTTTGAACGCGATCAAGGCGTCCTACGGGCTCTCCACCTCAGACTGAAAAGCCTTGATGGTATCGCCAGCGGGTGTCTGCAGCAGCAATTCGCCATGCCGGCCAATCCGGCCATCCGTTACCTGTTCCAGCAGCTCCAGGAATCGCCTTTCCTGGTTCATCAGCGCTGGCGCACAAGCCATCATGGTGGTGGCCTGCGGACTGAATGACAGCCCTTCTCCGGTGAGGTTATAACTTCCCATATAACGATTACAGGAGGCCCGACCCGCGACCCGGTTATCCGCCAGGAACCTCAGGGTTATTCTGGAGCGGTCAATAATGCCGGCGCCGCCAAGGTCTTCCACCACCCATTCGGCCCCCCTGAACAGACGCTGACGATCCCCGCCACAGCCCTCAAATGTCTCATCGCCGAGTGTCAAACGAACCTGAGCCGGATACTGAGCACCGGCCATCTGGTCTTCACACAGCTGGTGGGCGATCCGCACTTCCACCCGCTCATCACCCAACGTGGCCTCATAGACGCGGCCATGACGATTGGCAAGAATCTCGTTCAGGCGGATATCTTCGGTGACTTGCTGATCGTAGGGGCGGGTCAGCCGCATCTGGCCATTCTCGATGAGAACAGACCAGAAAGGTTCCGTGCCTATCCCACGAAACGAGGACTCAATGGCTCCCGGTTCCAGACACTCGGGAAGCGTCTCGCCACGCAGGCTCAGCGTTGCCCGCTCCCCCTTGCTCCAGAACCGGGTATCCGGATCGCCGGGCGCTACGAACAAGGCGCCTGAGGCACTCTCGGCCGGCTTGAGCAGAACCCGGCGGTTCAGGTACTCCAGCCCTACCAGTTCGTCATCACCAGAGCTGGTGACTGTCACTTCCAACTGGCCACATTGATAGCGGCCAAATTCCGACAACCCGGTCTTTGTCGGGCTGGATGAACAGGCACTCATCAGTGCGCCTGCAAGAACCACGACAGACAGCGATACACCTTGTCGCAAAAACATGAACACATCCTCTGTTGTTCCAGACTACAAGTCGCCATTGTAGAGATTCCGCCCTGGATTCACCACGATCGAAGCAAAGCGCTGAGGCAGAAACGTATCTGTGTCACGTCATCGCCAAGACATTCTTTGCAAGACTCACATAACCCCCTGATACATAGTGAGATAACCGTTGCATTCTACGCCTGCAGTCTTGGGAATTCGCCTACAGAAAGGTTAATCTTGGGTCACCAGACATCCGGAGCAATACCATGGCGATCAAACTCTATCAGTTCTGTATTTCGCACTACTGCGAAAAGGTGCGTTGGGCCCTGGACTACAAGGGCATCAACCATCAGACCGTCAACCTGCTCCCGGGCCAGCATGTCAACACCATTCGCAAACTGACCGGCGCGGAGTCGTCTGTGCCGGTTCTCGAGCACGACGGTCAGATCATCCAGGGATCGGGACAGATCCTGGATTACCTCGACAAGGTCTTTCCGGATAGGCCCTTGATGCCGGAGGATCCAGACCTTCAGACCAGGGTTCTTGAATGGGAACAGAAGCTGGACGAACAGGCCGGCCCCGCGCTGCGCACCTGGGTGTATCATTACTTTCTGCAGCGCCCGAAAGTAGTGGTACCCATGCTGACAGCGGGCACACCGTTCTATAACCGTATCCTGCTCAGCCTGGCCTTCAGCCGGGTTGATGAGATCATGCGCAAGTGGATGAAGATCAACCAGAAAACCGCCGATACCTCACAGGCAACCCTGGAGGCTCTGGTTACAGAACTGGCCGAGATCTATCAGCAACGTCCGTTCCTGGTCGGCGATCAGTTCACCCGCGCCGATCTCACTGCCTGTTCACTGCTGGCGCCGTTGTTCCAGCCGCCCGAATACCCCGTGCCCTGGCCAAAGCCGGCCAAGATCCCAAAGCCCGTGCAGGCCTGGCTATCCGAACGGCAGGCTGCCATCGAGCCCATCGCAGCAGTTTACCGCCAGAACCGGTGACATTTGCCAGGCGGTGGCGGAATAGGCCAGAAACCCTGGCGCAATAGGACATCGCCTTTAACCGGTGCTGTGAGATGATGGCTCTCTACAAGAATAATTCGGGGAGCAGCCATGGTGGTGATCGACATGATGCGGGCGGTGCTGGAAGACAGCGGGCTGATCAGCCTCTGGCAGGCCCTGGCCCCCTGGCTGGCACTTGACGAACGACAGCTGATTTTTGTCATCGCCACCCCCGTGTTCATTGCCGTTACCTTGTGGGAATACCTGAAGATCCGGCATGACCCGCGGTTGATGAACGTGCCGGAGGCTATTCGCAACTTCGCCCTCGGTGCCGGCTACCAGTTGACGGAGCTGTTGTTTGCCGGCCTGATCGCCTTTCCCGTCTACGCGCTCTGCTATCACTACCGCCTGCTGGAACTGGAGCTGAACTGGGCGACCGGATTTCTGACCTTTCTCGGCGTGGATTTCTGTTTCTACTGGATGCACCGGGCCAGCCACCGCATGCGCTGGTTCTGGGCCGCCCATGTAGTCCATCATTCGTCCGAACGCATGAATTTTTCCACCGCCATGCGCCAGAATGCCACCAACATTTTCAACGGCATGTGGATTTTCTATCTGCCCATGGCGCTGATCGGATTCAACCCGGTGTGGATCGGCATCGCCTATGCCTTCTCCCTGGTGTACCAGTTTTTCGTGCACACCACGCTGGTGGGGCGCCTGCCGGCCTGGATCGAGTACCTTTTCAACACCCCCAGCCACCACCGCGTTCACCATGGTCGTAACCCGGAATACATCGACCGCAACTACGGTGGCACACTGATTATCTGGGATCGCCTGTTCGGAACCTTTGTCCCTGAGAGCGCCAGCAACCCACCGGAATACGGAATTACCCGGCAGATTCATTCCAACAATCTGATTGTGCTCTGGACCCACGAATATGTGGACATGTTCCGCGACATGGCCCGCCCCGGCAGCTTATTGTCCCGTCTTCAGCATTTATGGAACCCGCCGGAGTGGCAGCGCCCGGCACCTCAGAACAACAACAAGGATGTGGACCGAGACCATGACCGAACACCCTCTGACGCTGAATACCCCTGATGGCCACACCATTGTCGGACGGCAATATCTGCCGGCACAGCCCGTCGCCGTTCTGGTGATCAGCCATGGTATGGCTGAACACGGTGATCGCTACCAGGAACTGGCTCGCTGGCTGGGGGGCCACAACATCCTTGTGATCACCTATCACCACCGGGGCCATGGCCCCCACTGCCCGGCCGAACACCAGGGGCATTACGCAGACCAGGACGGATGGCAACGGGTGGTGGGCGATCTGGCACAGGTGGTAGAGGCCGCCCGCAAGCAGCATCCAGGCCTGCCGGTGAATCTGCTCGGCCACAGCATGGGTTCGTTCATCGCTCAGAGCTATGCCCAGCAATATGGCGACCGTATCAACACCCTGATCCTCAGTGCCACCAACCGCATCCATCGGCCTCAACTGCTGGCCTCGCGGCTACTGGTTAACCTGATTGCCAGCGTCCGTGGCCGGCGCCATCGCAGCCGGCTCATCGGCAAGATGACCTTTGGCCAGTTCAATCGTGCTTTCCGGCCCAACCGTACCGGCAGCGACTGGCTGAGCCGTGATGTCGAGCAGGTAGATCGCTACGAAGCCGATCCTGCCTGTGGTTTCGATTGCACCGTGGGGCTCTGGCAGGACTTCATTGGCGGTATGCTGAGCATCCGGCCGGCAACCTGGCATCGGGATCTGCCGGTGCACTTGCTGTCCGGCACCGCCGATGCCGTGGGCGAGATGGGGAAAGGCGTGCGCCAGCATTTTCAGACCATCAGGGAGTCGGGCGTCGAACAGGTAACGCTGCGGTTGTTCAATGGCGGGCGCCATGAGATGCTCAATGAAACCAATCGCATGGAAGTGTGGCAATACGTGCTAACCTTATGCCGTATTCAGTCGCACGCTCGGTCCGAGGTCGGCGACCTGCTACTGGCCCAGTCACTACCATAAGGAATCGCTATGAGCCGCCGTACCTGCTGGCGTTTTTTCCGTTTGCTGGCAATCTGGCTGCTTCTGCCCCTGAGCAACACCCATGCCGGGAATCTGACCCTCGCTGTCGCTGCCAATTTCACCGACACCACCGCCAGCCTGGTGGGGACGTTCGAGGCCTCAACCGGCCACCGGGTCACCGCCAGCTTCGGCTCCACGGGTAAACTCTACGCCCAGATTCGCAACGGTGCTCCGTTTGATGTATTCATGGCAGCCGATGCCCAACGCCCCCAGTTACTGGAATCCGACGGGATGGCCGTTCCCGGTTCGCGTTTCACCTATGCCAGAGGCAAGCTGGTGCTCTGGAGCCCAGAGACCGCGGCCTTTATCTCTCCCATCGCCTACCTGAACGAACAGTCGTTCTCGCGGCTGGCGATCGCGAATCCTAAAACGGCCCCCTATGGCCTGGCCGCACAGCAGGTACTGGAACACCTCGAACTCTGGTCACCGCTGCTGCCCAAACTGGTCCGCGGCGACTCCATCGCCCAGACCTTCCAGTTCATTGCCAGCGGCAATGCCCAGGCCGGGCTGGTGGCGCTGGCTCAGGTCCAAGCCTGGCCGAATCAGGATGGAACACTCTGGCGCATTCCTCAAAGCTACTACGCCCCCATCGACCAGCAGGCGATTCTGTTGGAGCGCGGTGCCGACAATGCTGCCGCCAGAGACTGGCTCGCCTTCCTGCAATCCCCGGAGGCTGTTGCGATTATTCAGGACTACGGATACGACACGGGGGACTGATGCTGGAAACCTATTGGCAGCCGGTCTGGCTGACCCTGAAGCTGGCTTCACTGACAACCCTGGTACTGCTGCTGGTGGGAACCCCCATCGCCTGGTGGCTGGCGCGATCCCGTCACTGGCTGCGCCAGCCCATCGCTGCTGTCGTCGCCTTGCCACTGGTATTGCCACCCACCGTGCTCGGGTTCTATCTTCTGCTGCTGCTTGGTCCGAACGGCTGGGTTGGCCAGCTCACAGAACGTCTTGGCCTGGGTTTACTGCCGTTCACCTTTGAAGGTCTGGTGGTGGCCTCGGTTATCTACTCCCTGCCCTTCACTGTACAACCACTGCAGAATGCCTTCGAAAGCATCCGGGAAGGCTTTCTGGAGACCGCCGCCACCCTCCGGGCCGGGCCCTGGGACCGGTTTTTCTTTGTCGTGATTCCGCTGGCCCGCAACGGTTTCATCACCGCCAGCGTGCTGACCTTCGCCCACACGATCGGCGAGTTCGGCGTCATCCTGATGATTGGCGGCAATATCCCGGGTGAGACCAAAGTGCTGTCGGTGGCCATCTACGATCACGTGGAATCCCTGGAGTACACTCAGGCCCACTGGCTGGCAGCGGGCATGGTGGTGTTCTCCTTCATCGTTCTGGTCACCCTGTACGCCCTCAATGGCAGGGCTCGGGCGGGGGCTCTGCGATGACTTCCACAGCCATCGAAGCGCGCTTTGTCTGCCGGTTCCCCGGGTTTGAACTGGATGTCGACCTGAAACTGCCGGGCGACGGAATTACTGCGTTGTTTGGTCACTCCGGATGCGGCAAAACCACGCTGCTCCGGTGCATCGCCGGGCTGCAGCAGGCTCAGGGACAGCTTTCCGTATTCGGCACGCCCTGGCAGACAGACACCCTGTTCAGGCCGGTTCATCAAAGACCCCTGGCCTATGTGTTCCAGGAAACCCACCTGTTTCCTCACCTGTCTGTACGCCGGAACCTGACGTTCGGGCAACGCCGGGTTCCAGCACAGCAACGCCAGATCCGGTTTGACGATGCCGTCTCCTGGCTCGGGCTGGCCCATCTTCTTGAGCGTATGCCAGCTGGACTGTCCGGTGGCGAACGACAACGGGTAGCCATTGCCCGGGCCATACTCACCAGCCCTCGACTGCTGCTGATGGATGAACCTCTGTCGGCACTGGATCAGAGCTCAAAGCAGGAGATACTGCCCTACCTTGAGCGCCTGCGCGACCATCTGGCCATTCCGATGCTCTACGTCTCCCACTCCACCAGCGAAGTGGCGCGGCTGGCCAACCACATTGTGATGATGGACAAGGGGCGTGTTATCGCACAGGGGCCGCTGCAAGAGACCCTGGCCCGGGTGGACCAGCCGTTTCGGCTGGAGGAAGATGCTGGCGTGCTCGTTCAGGCAACACTGGATGCGCTGGATGAGCCGTGGCATCTCGCCCGTTTCAGCTTTGACGGTGGCAGCCTGTGGCTGCGACAGGATCCGCGCTTCCGGCCCGGCGACCCAGCCCGCATACAGGTACTGGCAAGAGATGTGAGTATCGCGTTGACCGAGCACCGGGACCAGAGCATTCAGAATCTGCTGCCGGCACGGGTGGATCGCGTCGAAACAGATGTCACCCCCGGCACCACCCTGGTGCGACTGCTGGCCGGCAATACCCCGTTCCTGTCCCGGCTCACCAGCCGCTCCGCGGCCCAGCTGGCACTCACGCCCGGCCAGCCGGTATGGCTCCAGATCAAATCAGTCGCCCTGGTGGATTGAATATCTTCAGGCGCGACTTCTGGCCCCTTTGGCCACAGAGCGAGGCCCGCGATATCGCTACTCTGGCGTTTAAACACACCATGCCAGGAGCGGACTGATGCCGACCAAACGTGAACACAGGGTGACCAGTGGAGATCTTCTTCTCTACGCCGTTGCTGAGGGCAACCCCGAGGCAACGCCCATTGTTCTGGTACACGGCTACCCTGACAACCACAGTGTCTGGGACAAGGTGGCGACAGCACTCAGCCGGGAGTATCTGGTGATTCGTTACGATGTCCGCGGGGCTGGCCGCCCCGACAATGAAGCTCTATCGAGCAAACTTCCTGCCCAGGCTGCTGCGCCCAAGGCCCCGGCACACCCGCTGCCCCGTTCAGGTCATCATTCCCACGCGGGACGCCTACGTCGGCCGCCACCTGACCGAACACCTGGTGCACTGGACCGGAAAGCTGACACTGCAGGAACTGGACGCCCCCACTGGGCACCACTGACCGAGCCCGACGCCATCTGCCAGTCTGTCGGGAGTTTTGTGACCGCTAATCGTTAATCGCTTGGCAACGAGGGACTGGAAAAAAGTGGCATGCGACCGATGTCCACCAACAGGCGGCGCATCGGTTCATCTGGAGTGCCAGGAGGAGCAGAAAGGGGACGATCAGCGAGTACCGTAAACCACCATGGTTTTACCCTTGACCCGCACCAGACCCTGGTCCTCCAGGGTTTTCAGCACCCGCCCGACCATTTCCCGGGAGCAGCCAACAATGCGCCCGATTTCCTGACGGGTAATCTTAATCTGCATGCCATCGGGGTGAGTCATGGCATCCGGCTCCTTGCACAGATCCAGCAGTGTACGAGCTACCCGACCGGTGACATCGAGGAACGCCAGGTCGCCTACCTTACGTGTGGTCTGGCGCAGGCGCGAGGCCATCTGCTCACCGATAAAGTACAACACGCGCGGATCCTGTTGGGCGATTTCCCGAAACTTGGTGTAGCTGATTTCCGCCACCTCGCACTCGGTCTTGGCTTTGACCCAGGCACTGCGGGAATCCATGTTATCGAACAACCCCATCTCGCCGAAGAAATCACCGGCATTGAGGTAGGCCATGATCATTTCGCGACCATCGTCGTCTTCAATAATGACAGTGACCGAACCCTTGACGATGTAGAACAGGGAATCGCTTTTATCACCCGCATAGATGATGGTGCTTTTGGCTGGGTAACGCCGGCGATGGCATTGGGAAAGGAAGTAATCCAGGTGTTTGGTCTTCTGTTCAACCGGCTTGACTATGGTAGCCATAATGCGAGACATGCCTCCTCAGAGTCTGGCGATTCCTGATCGTTTTTATATCCCCGCCTGTCCATGCGGGTTAGGGATTTTACTGATATGCCACGCAACTTATAACAAGAAGGTAACTTTTGGGCAACTCAAAAGCGGATACAGGATGTATCTGAAGGCAATACCGCTTTGGTCGCAACCACATCATGCCGGTTATGGATAACTGTGCTAGCATCCTGCCAACTCATTCAGGCGCAGGCGCCAGAACCTCATCCGAACCAGACACCAGGGGTAACTCCGATGAAAGCAACCGTCGACTGGACCGGCAACGCCAGCTTCAAAGCCACCAGTGGCAGTGGCCACAGTGTTCAACTGGACGGCCCCCCTGATCACGGTGGCGAAAACCTGGGCCCACGCCCGATGGAGTTGCTGCTGATGGGCGTGGGTGGCTGCTCCTCCTTCGATGTCATGAGCATCCTGAAGAAAAGCCGCCAGGACGTCACCGCCTGTCACTGTGAGCTGGATGCGGAGCGCGCTGATGAGGTGCCGGCCGTGTTCACCCGCATCCATCTTCATTTTGTGGTTAGCGGGCACAATCTGAAGGAAAAGCAGGTGGAGCGTGCGGTCAGCCTGTCTGCCGACAAGTACTGTTCAGCCTCGATCATGCTGGGCAAAGCCGGTGTCGAGATCACGCACAGCTTCGAGATTCAGGCCGCCAGCTAAACCGGCAGAGCAAATTCCGGCCAGCGCCCGGCAACCGCGGCTTTCCGTTATAAAAAATGTCATTGCAAATACTATTCAATGACACCTGCGGTATGCATAATACGCAACTTTCTCCGCCGGTCTGCGCAAAAGGTGAACAACTCCGTTCACCCGGTCAGTAGTCGGTGGCGGCCTCGGCAGGAAGAGTTCCTCTTCCTGTGATCATTCATCTCCATTTCCCGGAGGGGCTGAGCATGGAAACCAAACTCCAGCTGCATGGTTTCAACAACCTGACCAAATCCCTGAGCTTCAACATCTACGACATCTGTTACGCGCAGACCGAAGAACAACGCGAAGCCTATATTGACTACATCGACGAGATGTACAACGCCGAGCGTCTGACCCAGATTCTGACCGATGTGGTCAAGATCATCGGCGCCAATGTTCTCAACATTGCCCGCCAGGATTACGAGCCTCATGGCGCGTCGGTCACCATGCTCATCGCCGAGCACGAACTGACCGACAGCGAAGCCAATAACGAAGAGTCTCCCGGCCCACTGCCGGATACCATTGTGGCGCACCTGGACAAGAGCCACGTGACGGTTCACACCTATCCGGAAAGCCATCCCCACGACGGCGTGAGCACCTTCCGTGCGGATATTGATGTGTCCACCTGCGGTCTGATCTCACCGTTGAAGGTACTGAACTATCTGATTCACAGCTTCGACTCGGATGTGGTCACCGTCGACTACCGCGTACGCGGCTTCACCCGTGACGTGGACGGCACCAAGCATTACATCGATCACGACATCAACTCGATCCAGAACTACCTGACCGAGGATACCCAGAACGCGTATCAGATGATCGACGTCAACGTGTATCAGGAAAACCTGTTCCACACCAAGATGATGCTCAAGGAGTTCAACCTCGACAACTATGTGTTCGGAGTGAACGCCAGCGATCTGGACCCGGCAGAAGCCCAGTCCATTGAGGACCGCCTGCGCCGGGAAATGTTGGAAATCTTTTACTCCCGAAACGTGGAATAACCGTTCGCCAGGTGGCGACGGGGCTCCCGTCGTCGCCTTTTGATACCTTCGTCAGTTTTTTTGACGTCCCCTGCCAGAATTCTGCGTTTTCATCCCTTCTGCTACCCCGGTTAAATAGAGCCATCAATAACCGAGAGGAGGACGGGATCATGCTTCGCTCCCTGAAACAGACCATTCCCGCACTGGCCACATCCGATGGCGCCGGAGTTCGCATCAAACGCTCACTGGGCCAGCGCCAATCCGTGCGCATGGATCCATTTCTGATGCTGGATGAGTTCGGCTCTGACCAGCCACAGGATTACATTGCCGGCTTTCCGGCCCACCCACACCGGGGCTTTGAAACCGTCACCTATATGATTGAAGGGCACATGCTGCATGAGGATCACCTCGGGAATCGAGGCAACCTTCGCAACGGCGGGGTGCAATGGATGACCGCGGGCCGGGGCATCGTGCATTCGGAAATGCCACAGCAGGAATCCGGGGTCATGCGGGGCTTCCAGCTCTGGCTCAACCTGCCTGCCGCCGAAAAAATGAAGGCCGCCGGTTATCGGGACATTCAGCCAGAGGAGATTCCGGTGGCTCGCCAGCAGGGCGTATCCGTCCGGGTGATTGCCGGTGAACTGGAGATCGGCGGCGGCTCCGTCACCGGTGCAGTCACCGGCGGCAGCACAGAGCCTCTGTATGCCGATGTCCATCTGGAACCCGGAGCGAGGGTATCGCTGCCCGTCCCCCAGGCGCTCAATGCCCTGGTTTACCTGTATGAAGGTGGTGCAAGCCTGGTAAGCGAGGACCGGAACCAGGCTCTGGCACTGTCCTCGGCAAACATTCTGGACCAGGGGGACGAAGTTCTGATTGAGGCCGGAGAGGCCGGGGCACAGCTGCTACTGATTGCAGGCCGTCCCATCGGCGAGCCGGTTGTCCAGTATGGTCCGTTTGTGATGAACACACCGGCGGAGATTGAGCAGGCGCTGGCCGACTACCGCCATGGCACCCTGACGGCCTGATCAGGCAAAGGTTCTGCCGGCCATCAGGCTCTGGACCATGGGCCGGATAATCAGGTCCATGGCCAGGGCCATTTTCGGCCCCGGAATCACCAGGGTATCGTGGCGGGAAAGGCTGCTCTGGGGAATGGCCTGCAGTAACCACGGGAAATCCACATCCGTCGTTTCCCGAAAGTGAATCACCACCATGCTCTCGTCTTCACTGGGCACATCCCGGGCAACGAAGGGGTTGGAGGTGTCCACCAGCGGAATTCGCTGGAAGTTGATGTGGGTGTGAGAGAACTGCGGCACGATGTCGTGCACGTAATCGTCCATCCGATTGATGATGGTCTGAACCACGGCATCCTGGCTGTAGCCCCGCTGATGGGTGTCCCGATGGATTTTCTGGATCCACTCCAGATTGACAATGGGTACCACACCAATCAGCAAGTCAACGTACTGGGCAATATTGTAGTTGTCGCTCACCACCCCGCCGTGGAGCCCCTCGTAGAACAGGGCATCGGTATCCGCAGGTAACGGGCCCCAGGGGGTGAAGGTTCCGGGTTTGTGGCCGGCGGCCACCAGGTCACGGTCTTCGTCATGAACGTACTGCCGGTATCGGCCGTTGCCGGTATGGCTGTAGTCATAGAACAGAGCCTCCAGCCTATCGATATGATTGGCGGCCAGGGCAAAGTGGTTACGTTCACCAAACTGCCCCTTGGCGGCAAGTCGGGCCATTTGTTCCCGGGTATACCGATGAAAGCTGTCACCACTGACCATGGCGGCATCAATGCCCTCACTGGCAAACATGCGGCTGAAGATCTGCCCGGTGGTGGTGGTACCTGCCCCGGAAGATCCGGTAACGGCAATAATCGGATGGCGTCTGGACATAAAAGCTTCAGGGTCCCGGATGTGCGTCAGACAAGACTGGTCAGCAGTCGGGGTTTCTCAACCACAAACCCCTGAGCGTAATCCACGCCCAGTTGTCTCAGCATATCCAGAACCTCACGGGATTCAACCTGAGAGGCAATCACTTCCCGCTCCATGTAGTGAGCCATATCCACCATGGACCTGACCATGGCCTGATCCGTCTGGTTGGCTGCCAGCTGGCCGGTAAAGGCACTATCGATCTTGATCAGATCTACCGGCAACGATCGCATGAACTGGAAGGAGCTGGGACCGCTGCCGAAGTTGCCCAGACAGAACCGGCAGCCGAGCTCTTTCATTTCCAGCATGAAATCCGCCACCGATTGCAGATCATGAATGGCGGAGGCTTCGGTCAACTCAAACCAGAGGCGTTCAATCGGCGCATCCTTCTCACTGAGCTTTTCATAAATGAATTCCAGCAGTGACTGGTCGTTCAACGAATAGCCGGACAGGTTGATGCAAACACCACCCACATGGCGCGGATCCGGAGACTGGTCCCGCAGCCAGTCCAGCATGTGCCCTACCACCCAGCGATCCACCGCCTGCATGCGGTCATAGCGCTCGGCCATGCGGACGAAATCCTGGCCGGTAATCAGCTGCCCGCTGTCGTCGTACATACTGATCAGAATTTCATACTGGGCCGCCATTCGGGTGCTGGCGTGCAGAGGGATGATCTTCTGGCAACGCAGCAGCATGCGCTCTTCGTCCGGGTTGCTCAGGCCGGCCACACGGGCCGCAATCTGTTCCTGCCGGGCCTGGTCGTCTGCGTCGAGCGTGTAGATCGAGAAACGTCCCGGGCCCTTGTCGCGAGCGGAATTGAGGGCCTGCTCGGCGGCTTTCAGCCATTTTTCGGCGCTGATCAGCGCGGGCAGTTCCGGCGCCAGGCCAACATTGGCGTTTAAGGTGTAACGCCGACCGCCGTGCTCAAAGGGTTCCGCTGCAATGGCTTCCAGGAGAGCCTTGGCAATCTCCGGCCCCTGTTCTTCAGGCACCAGCATGGCAAATTCATTGCCCCCGGGACGAGCCACCGGCATACCGTCGCCCACATGCCGACAGATGAGTTCAGCCACCCGCTTCAGGGCTTCGTCCCCGGCCTGGTAGCCCGCTGTGTCATTCAGCAATCGGAACCCGCGCAGGTCCAGTTGCAGCAATGCACGACTGTCTTCCCGGCGGGCCAGTTGCTGCTCCAGCATGCGCTCGAATTCCCGGCGGTTCAAAAGCCGGGTCAGTTCATCATGGGTGGATGCCCAGGACAGCTGGTCATAGACGTTGCGAACCATGCGGTCGATGCTCTCGTCCACCAGCGGCCGGTCATACTGATTATCCGGAACGATGATGCCTTTGCGCATTTGTCTGGCCAGCGCCTCCAGCTCCAGCTCAACCACCCGCATACCCTGGTGGTTAACGAAGACAAACCGGCTGAAACCACGGGCAATCCACACCAGGCGGATGTACTGGGGATCTTCTGCCTTGGTCTGATCCCGAAGCCAGTCGCCGGTGCGCAATTGCTGGGCCCGGTTGATCCAGCGTTGCAGGCTGCGCTGTTCCCGTTCACTGAGCACCTGTTTGTCCGGGCGAGCACCACTGACCGCAGGCATCTCAACCATTTCCGGCGCCTTGTCAGGCCGACGCACCAAAAACTGCTTCAATTCATCCCGGATCTGGGAGGACGGCATATGGTTACTGGAGATCGACGCCAGCCCATCCTGAATCAGCCGCAACAGTTCGGGCAGGTTAATGCTGCTGTCCGGGTCCTCGGCAAAGGCCATCAGCGAATCGATCACTGCCAGGTAATCCTGCCAAAGCTGACTGTCCGGCCCCTGGCGAATCCAGGTCAGCGACAACAGGTCGCGCCAGCCGCCGTCGAGCAGGCTGACCAGGGCCCTGGGGACCTTGCGGCCGGCCAGTTTACTTTCCAAGGCGCTGGCCACGGCGGTTTTGGATTCGGCCACTTTCTGGGCACCTTCAGCGGCAGCGGTTACCCGCTCGACGTTACGGCGATACACCAGGTTCTGGCGGTCTATCAGGGTGTCCAGCTCACCTACGGTCTGCTCGAACACGCCGGTATCCTGTTCGAACTCGGTGGCGATTCGGTGAATCAGCTCATCCACCCGGCGCTGCGCCACCGGGTTCAGCCGGCCACCCTTCACACCCAGTTGCGCCAGGCGGTTCATCACACCACGAACCGGGCTGTCCTGGTCCTCAAAGAATTCGGGATCACGCATCACAACTTTCAGCACCGGCACTTCCAGCTGACGCATTCGGCTCTGGGCGTAGTCACTGAGCTTGGGGCTATCGACCACGCTCCGGAAAAACCGATCGACAACGTCCAGAGTGTCCTGCTGCTCAGCATTGAGCCGGGTGTCACCGGTTTGACGTATCTTTTCAACCACCCGGTCCCGCAAGGGCACAGCCGGCTCTTCCGGGGCCGCTGCGCGTAATTGCAGCTCCTGCAATTCCCGGTGCAGTTCACCCTGAGACAGCGGACGGGCATTGGCCGCAAACGGCTCTGACGCCGGCTCTCCATTCTCCACACGACTGGCCTGCAGTGTTGTCAGCAGGTTCCTGACCGTGGCAAAAGCAGTCTGGGCTGCCCTGGCATACCCCCGGAACTCTCCAGCTACCCGGTTTTTCAGCCCGCGAGCCGTTTGTCCGGGTTTGCTTTCCGGCGCCTCAGGCTGCGGCTTTTCCAGAGGTGTTTCAGGCTCCGGCTTCAGCACCTCGGTCGGCGGCTCCTTCCTGGCCGGCGCCTGTTCGCTCAGATAACGGGACAGGTCCAGATCCGGCAACACGCCATGCCGGATCAGGATATTGTTCAACTCGCGATACAGCGGCTCCAGCTGTTTGATCACCGTCTGCTCAAACGTCTTCAGGCAGACCTTTTCAACGTCCCGGCTGACTTTCACCTGGGCAAGGGCGTTATGGAAGGCTTCACACACCAGGGCGGGGCCAAGGGGATTATGATGACCGGTGCGATTTGCGATACCCAGTTTGTCCAGGCGCAGTTTGAGTTGCAGCAGGTCGCCCCGGTACTGGGTATCAGCGCGGGTGACCATCACCCGGATAGCCAGCCAGTCCTCAAACTCGTTTTTGTCTACCACCGACAACACTGAACCGGGAGCGCCTTTGGGCTCCGGCTTCAACGGCGACTCCAGGCTCCGGCTCATGTAATGCCAGAGCACCCGCTGGCGCCCCTGAATCTGGCCAGAGGCATCCATCAACTCATTGGCAAGCTGGTCATTGGGGGCTTTCTGGGCTGCAACACGCAGAGCATCCACTGTCTGCACAAAACAGGCATCCATCAATGGTTCAATAAACCGCGTGACCGTTTTAGCACACTGGTGAAGCACAAACTGAACCCGCTCACTGGGGGCTCGAAGTGACGAACGGGACTGATCACCGGAGCTGCCACACAACTGGAGCATGGCGTTGAAGGCATCGGAATCCGGGCGGGTAAAATGCACGCCCATGGCACCTTCAATACGTCGGACCGGACTGACATGAAGCTCGTATCGACGATTGCCCTCAAGACCGCGGAACCGAACCACCAGCTCGGTAACACCACCGCGGGCAAAGGCCCGTTCGATTTTGCCTGAGGTTTCACCCGAATAACGAATGAACATGCCTTCGGCACAGAAATCAGCAATCTGACAGGGCCACGCCTCACCATTGCCGGCATCTATCTGAGCGGCAAGTTTTATCGGCTGTCGGGGGCTGCTGCGACGCTCTCTCGGATCCATGAACTACCTGACCAGTTGCAAAGCCGGCATGTTGCCGGATGCGGAAATCCGGCCAACGTCCCTGAGTGGGTGTAGGTTCGAGCTGTTATGATAAGGCCTGCGGCGGTCGGTTAAAAATCTGTGACAGCCGTGGGCGGATAAGGAATTGTACAGCCTCATACCCACAACATCATAATATGATGATTCATGAGACAGCTTAGTCAGATCTATCTTCTTTTGCTACTGGTAACACCCCTGAGTGGCTGTACGACCATTGGCTACTATGGCCAGGCCATCGGCGGCCATGTGTCCCTGATGATGAAGGCCAGGCCCATCAACCAGGTGATCACGGCACCGGAAACCGACCCGGAACTTCGCCGACGGCTTGAGCTGGCTGTGCGGGCGCGCGAATTCGCGGCGAAGGAACTGGCGTTACCCGTGGACGATGCCTACAGTGAATACGTGGCACTGGGCCGACCATGGGTGGTGGTGAATCTGGTCGCCGTGCCGGAGTTTTCCCTTACCCCCCACCAGTGGTGTTATCCGTTTGCAGGCTGCCAGGCCTATCGCGGCTACTTCCGTCTGGCCGATGCCCGACAGGAACAAGCAGCCTTCCAGGAGCGCGGTTACGATACCTTTATCGGCGCCGTTACCGCCTATTCCACCCTGGGCTGGTTCGATGATCCACTGCATACCGGCTTCACCTCCCTGGCGGATGACCGCATGGTCGCCCTGATGTTCCACGAGCTGGCCCACCGCGTTCTCTATATCAACGGCGATACCGCCTTTAACGAAAGTTTTGCCACCGCCGTGGAGCTGGAGGGGCTTCGGCTCTGGCTGCAGCAGCAAGGGGCACTGGAGGGTTTTGAGCGTGCTCTGGCGCGACTGCAGCACCGGCAACAGACGCAGGCACTGGTCGACGCCACCAGCGAACAGCTGCAGCAGCTTTATGCCAGCCAGAACCAGATGGACAAAGCCATGCTGCGTGCGCACAAGGCCCAACTGCTCGATGAGCTGGCCCGGGATTACGCCAACCTGGCCGGGCGATACGAAGAGCCGGGGCCATTTGGCCCGCCGCCGGTGCAGCTTAACAACGCACAGCTGGCATTGTTCCGGCAATACAATCAGCATGTTCCCGCCTTCCGACAGATGCTGAAAGAGCTGGACTACCGCTTCAGCAAATTTTACCGGGCCGTCGAGGAGCTTTCCCGGCAGCCGGCGGACAGTCGCGCTGCGCAGCTGGAATTGCTTTCAGAGCGGTTTGCAGAACACCTTTGAATTACGCTGGGTGTTGTATGAGGCCAGCTTTGGCCCCGGCAGATCCTGCACGGCGGTAGGCAGGAAACCGCGTTCCCGGAACCAGTGCTCGGTTTGGGTGGTCAGCACGAACAGTTTGTGAATGCCCTGGCCCCGAGCCAGCTTTTCAACCATGGCGAGAATCTCGTCGCCACGGCCGGCACGGCGGTAGGAGGGGTCGACCGCAAAACAGGACAACTCCCCGGCGCCCTCCTCCGGATAATGGTACAGCGCGGCGCAGCCGACAATGGTGCCGTCCCGCTCCGCCACCACAAACCGGTCGATTTCGGTTTCCAGCATCTCCCGGGAGCGGCGAACCAGCACGCCCTGCTCTTCCAGCGGCTGAATCAGCTCCAGGATGCCCCCGATATCTTCTACCCGCGCCTGGCGAATCTGTTCGTAGTTATCACCGCTGACCAGGGTGCCGGAACCATCGCGGGTAAACAGCTCCTCCAGCAGGGCGCCGTCTTCGACATAACTGATGATGTGGGCACGCCGAACGCCTTTGACACAGGCATCGCAGGCGGCCTTGAGCAAGGCCGCGTCGTGACCGGTGACGGCATTGTCGTTCAAGCGCTCGGAGGCCTGACGGGCGGACAGTTCGCGTATCAGGCTGCCGTCTTCTTCGAGCAGGCCTTCGTCGTCGATGAAGACAATCAGTTTCTCCGCCTGCAGCGCAGCGGCCACCTGGCTGCCGACATCCTCATAGGAAAGGTTGAAGGCATCACCGGTGGGCGAGTAGCCCATTGGCGGCAGCAGGACAATATGCCCCAGCTCCAGCAATTGCTCTATGCCACGGGTGTCAACGCGGCGGACACGGCCGGTGTAGCCAAAATCTATGCCGTCCAGCACGCCAACCGGTTTGGCGGTGACGTAATTGCCGCTGCTGACCCGGATCCGGGCGTTGTGCATGGGTGAGTTCACCAGCCCCATGGAGAGCTGGCTTTCCAGGTAGGCTCTCAGCCCGCCGATGGCTTCCATAACCATCGGCAGGTGGTTATCGGGGGTAATGCGCAGACCCCGTGCGAAGGCGGATTCCAGGCCGGCGTCATCCAGCCGCGACTGGATCTGGGGGCGGCCACCGAACGCCACCACCAGCTTGACGCCAAGACTACTGAGCAGGGCGATGTCGTGGATGATGTTAATAAAATTACGGTGCTCAATGGCATCCCCGGGCATGGTCAGGACGACGGTTCGGCCGCGATGGGCGTTGATGTACGGAGATGAGTGGCGGAATCCGTGCAGCCAGTCGTTTGATTTCAAGCCTTTATTCCTTATGCCCTGATAATACTTGCCAAGAATGGAGAATGTCGGGACGGTTTTCTTGCCCGCCTTACCGCTAGTCTACTTAAAGACAGAACCTTTTGATCAATCCCTTCAGGATATCCACCGTCGGCTGCAACTGAGACAGTTCCAGATATTCGTCCGGCTGATGCGCCTGATCGATCGAGCCAGGCCCCATCACCAGGGTTTCCAGCCCCAGTTTCTGCAGCCAGGGGGCTTCTGTGGCAAAAGCGACGGCATGGGCCGTATGACCAGTGAGCTTCTCACAGGCTTTGACCAGAGCGGCGTCCGCAGGGGTTTCAAACGGCGGAACACCGTCGAACAGAGGCTCGAACGTGAGTTTGAGTTCCCGCCGCTCGGCCAGGGACTGCATCCGGTTAAGAATCGCCTGGCGCAGGGTGTCCATATTCATGCCCGGCAGCGGACGCAGGTCGAAGTGCAATTCGCATTGGGCGCAGATGCGGTTGGGATTGTCACCACCGTGGATACAGCCCAGATTCAGGGTGGGCACCTGTACCTCGAAGTTGGGGTTGCGGTACTTTTCCTGCCATTCGCTGCGCAGGGCCAGCAGTTCGCCGAGCGCCTCGTGCATGCCTTCCAGGGCGTTGCGGCCCAGGGCCGGGTTGGAGGAATGGCCCGATTGCCCGTCAAACCGCAACCGCTCCATCATGATGCCCTTGTGCATGCGCACTGGTTTGAGATTGGTGGGCTCGCCGATCACCGCGTAACGGGCTTTCGGTTTGCCGGCTTCCGCCAGTGCCCGGGCGCCATTCATGGAGCTTTCTTCGTCGGCCGTGGCCAGGATAATCAGCGGTTGCTGCAGGGGCTCGCCGGCAAAGGCTTTGGCGGCTTCGATGGCGAGCGGAAAAAAACCTTTCATATCGCAGGTGCCCAGGCCGTACCAGCGGTTGTTCTTTTCCGTGAGACTGAACGGATCGCTCTGCCAGCGTTTGTCGTCAAACGGCACAGTGTCGGTATGGCCTGAGAGTACCAGCCCACCCGGACCGCTACCCAGCGTCGCGATCAGATTAAACTTGCCGGGCATGCCCGGCACTTCCATGATCTCGACGGTAAACCCCAGGGGTTCGAGCCATTCCGCCAGCAGGCGAACCACACCTTCGTTGCTGTGGTCCCACTCCGGAGAGGCACTGCTGATAGACGGCAATGAAATCAGCCGGGCCAGCATGTCCCTGATACCCGGCACCCCTGTGCTTGCGCTTGCAGCCACTTGTTGCCTCCCGTCCCGGCGCTATTCCGGGCGGCCCCGGCGCCAGACTTCAAATCGTGTAATGGCACGAATCAGAATGGGATACGCCACTTCTCCCCCGGCCACGGTGCGGGCAATTTCCATATCCCGCTCACCAACGCTGACCAGTCGCCCTTCAACCTGATTTTCATTCGAGAGCGTAACCCTTACGCGCCGGCCAAGCCAGATATTGGCGTTCTCAACACTGCCAGGGTACCACTGCTCAGACTCCGGGTCTTCCGGCGGTACCACAGGTTCCAGCGCCTGGGCGGGCAGCGTCGGTTCCACTCGCTGCATTTCGGTCAGATAAACATCCGGAACGGTGGCACCGTTATAGGACACGCTCAGGCTGGCGCCGCTTTCCGAAGCGGTGCGCACGGGTAGTCCAAAGGTTTCGGAATCCGGCGCAAGCGTCATGGTCAGCTCGCCACCTTCGGTCAGCCATTGCCGATACAATGCCAGCAACTGCGGGCTGGCCTCCAGGCCCCTGGCCTGCAACCCTTTTTCCAGTGCCGCAACGCCCCGCCCAGCCCAGTCGCTGATATCCAGGCCGGTCTCGCGGGCACAATAGGCAGAGAGGCGGCGCATCAGACCCGCGTCACGAACGGTCAGTTGCAGTGGCCCGGCACCCATGGAGGCCGGCTCTGCCAGATTGTCCATGGTCAGTCTGGCGTCTGGCCACACCAGCTCCAGGCTGCCGGTTTCACGGGTATTCAGTTCAAAACGCAGCGCATCGGGAGTCTGCTCCAGCATCAGGTCGCCCCGGATATCGGGAATCCCCATACGCATCAAATCCCCACTGCCCAGCTGCTGCCGGGGGTCCGGCGCACAGGACAGATTGGCGAGTGGGGCCTGGCTGGTTTCATCCGGCGCCGCTGTCACCCAGTTCCGGAACATGGTGGGTTCCAGCATGATGCTGGCGCGCTCAACGGACAGCCGCCAACTGGCCGGCAAGCCCTCCGGGCTCATCAGTGTGGTCACCAGGGTGACCGGAGAGCCGGTTTCCAGCTCCATCAGGCCCATCTGCAGTGGCTGTGTGAGCCGGAAATCCTCCCAGTGCGCCTGCCGGAGTATGACCCGACCATCCACGGAGGAGCTGATGCTACCCCGCTCAAGTACACCGTATTCCGATAATGCCGTGCGCGCCTCTGCCAGGCGCTGGTCCGTCAGCCACCAGACGCCGGCTTTAAAGCCGGCGAAGGCCACTATTCCTGTGATAACGAGAAATGACAGCAGGCGTTTCATCCGGTAACTCCCGGCCAGAAGTATCAGTTACGGGAAATCAGCGTACCGACACCCTCGTCGGTGAAGATTTCCAGCAGGCAGGCGTGGGCCACACGTCCGTCGATGATGTGGGAGGTGCGCACGCCGTTTTCCACCGCACTCAGGGCACAGCGGATTTTTGGCAACATGCCGCCATGGATGGTGCCGTCTTCAATCAGATCGTTCACCTGCTGGGCGGTCAGGCCGGTCAGCACTTTGTCCTCCTTGCTCTTGAGGCCGGAAACATTGGTCAGCAGGATCAGCTTTTCCGCCTTCATGGCTTCTGCCACCTTGCCGGCTACCAGGTCCGCATTGATGTTGTAGGAGGCGCCATCCGGCCCGACCCCGATAGGCGCGATGACCGGGATCACGTTGCTGCGGGTCAGCATGTCGATAACATCCACGTTGACGCTTGCGACCTCGCCAACATGGCCAATATCGATGATTTCAGGTCGCTCAAGCTCCGGCGAGCGATTGACCACTTCCAGCTTCCGGGCCCGGATCAGATTCGCATCTTTACCGGTCAGGCCTACCGCGGTGCCGCCGTGGGCATTGATCAGGGAAACGATTTCTTTGTTCACCTGGCCGCCGAGCACCATTTCGACCACGTCCATGGTCTCCGCATCGGTAACCCGCATGCCGTTAACAAAGCGGGACTGGATATTCAGGCGCTCCAGCAGCTCCCCGATCTGGGGGCCTCCGCCGTGAACCACGATGGGGTTGATCCCCACCAATTTCATCAGCACCACGTCCCGGGCAAAACTGCTTTTCAGGTCTTCGTTCTCCATGGCGTTGCCGCCGTATTTGATCACGACCGTCTTGCCGGTAAACCGTTGGATATAGGGCAGGCCCCGGCTCAGTACCGAGGCCACCTGCATTGCTGTTTCACGATCCAGCGCCATGATGTTGTGTTAATCCTTACGACAGTAATGGGTTTCAGAATTCCGCCACCAGGTCTGGTGCCGCTTTCTGCAGTTGCTCCCGGAACACGGATTTGATCCGTTCCAGTGCCTGTTCGGTTTCGGCTTCGAAGCGCAGAACCAGAACCGGCGTGGTATTGGACGCACGGCATAGCCCCCAGCCATCGGCATAATCTACCCGAATGCCATCGATGGTGCTGATGTTGCCGTCACCAAAATCCGCCTGCTGACCTAGCCGTTCAATGATGGCGAACTTGTCTTTCTCGGTCACCTCGACATTCAGCTCAGGGGTGCTGATATCGTCGGGGAAGTCTTCAAAGACCTCATCAGAGTGGCGATCCTCAATGCCCAGAATTTCCAGCAGCCGGGCCGCCGAGTAAAGGCCATCGTCAAAGCCGTACCAGCGTTCGCCGAAGAAAATGTGTCCGCTCATTTCGCCGGCCAGCAGGGCTCCGGTTTCCTTCATTTTCGCTTTCATCAGGGAATGGCCGGTTTTCCACATGATCGGGCGCCCTCCGGCCTCCGAGATCACGCTGGCCAGCCGGCGGCTGCACTTCACGTCATAGAGCACATCCGCGCCGGGATTGCGGGACACTACATCCCTGGCAAAGAGCATCAGCAGACGATCCGGCCAGATGATCTTGCCGGTATTGGTGACCACGCCCAGGCGATCGCCGTCGCCATCAAAGGCCAGCCCGATATCGGCACCGGTCTCCTTAACCTTGGCAATCAGATCCTGCAGGTTCGCCGGTTTGCCGGGGTCCGGGTGATGATTCGGGAAATCACCGTCCACTTCACAATACAGTGGTGTGACTTCACAGCCCAGCTCCTCAACCAGCATGGGGCCCAGCTCTCCGGCAATGCCATTACCGGCATCCACCACCACTTTCAGCGGCGCGGCCACAGCAATATCACCGACGATACGGTCCAGATAGGCGCGGCGCACGTCGTCCCGGGATTGCTCCCCCTGCCCGCTGACAAGGTCGGCGGTCTGGATGCGCTGGTGCAGCTTCTGGATAGCTTCACCAGACAGAGTCTCTCCCCCCAGCATGATCTTCAGGCCGTTATAGTTGGCCGGGTTGTGGCTACCGGTCACCATAACGCCAGAACCGGTCTGCAGGTGATGGGTTGCAAAGTACAGCACCGGCGTGGGGATGGCGCCCAGGTGAATGATGTTGCAACCGGTCGCCATGATGCCCCGCCCCAGCGCATCGGCCAGTTCCGGGCTGGAATGACGGCCATCATAACCAACACAGATATCCGTAACGCCACGCTCAGTCGCTTCCGAGCCGATCGCGCGACCAATGACTTCAACCACCTCGGCCGAGAGGGTCTGGCCAACGATGCCCCGGATGTCATAGGCACGGAAGATTTCCGGGTTGACCTGAACAGCAGGCAACTCGGTTTCTGCTACTTCTGGAATGTCCTCGTCAAACAGGGAATCGTCGGAGCCACCAAAGCCGAGCACATCCTCGTCACCATCGAGCATGTCAATGTCGGGCATGTCCTTGTCCTGAAACAGCGGTTCCTCCTCCGCCGTCGCTGCCTTGCGGCGGGCAGGAGCCGTTTTGGGGGCGGCCGACTCCGCCGCCTTGGCCACCCGTTTCTCAACCATCTGGGACAAACGAAACAGCACTTCTCCTGTGGACGCCACCATATCCCAGCGCAGGGCGGGCAATTTCATCCGCTCGCCCCCGAACACCTTATGGGCCCACTGAATGAGCGCGGTCACATCCTGGCGAATACCACGCTGGGCATTACCGAGAAGCACCCAGACCAGAACCGCCGCCACCAGCGCCGGCACCCCCACCAGAATCGCCAGGAGGATGGTGCTGACCGGCGCCACCGGCGCCGAAGCGGGTTGATAACTGACGGACCAGTCCGGATTGATCAAAGTGCGGGACAGCTCCGGGCCGCTGCCATTACCGACGCTGGCCACGGTTCGTGAAGCACCGGATACGGATTGGACCAGTGACAACTTGCCACCAAGTTGCGAATTGCTCACAGCCAGCAATGGCTGAATATGGGACGCCTCAAAGACCGCCAGTACGCTACCGACCACGGCATTGCTGGTAGGGTGACGTACCGCCGCGGCAAACTGCAGATACCACTGATTGTCCCGGGGGAAGGCATCAGGCAACAGGTTCTGGCCATTTTCTGCCCGTCGTGCCAGTTCCAGGCCTGCAAATCCCAGCAGGGTATCGCCGTTACCGGTCCGGGGCACTTCCCGGTATGGGAAGACAAACACCTGAGCGGAACCGGGCAGCGCCGTTTGCAGTTGCCCGGCAAGATTGGTCAGATCAGATCGCTCCGCCAGAGCAAGGGCGGCGTAGCGCTGGTTGGCCACCGCCCGAACCTGTTCCTGCAGCGCCGTCAGTGACTGATTCAGGCGCCGCTGGGCACTGTCCACCTCCATGGCACTGGCCGCGTCATAACGGGCTTCCCCGGCAGGCACCACTACCAGAAAATGCGCCAGCACCACCGCGACCACGCCGGCCACCAGCACCACCAGTGATTGATTCAGCCCGACCGATCCGAGTTTCTTTAGCCCGGAGCCAGCCGCTTCTTTGGACGCTTTGGACGGTTTCTGTTTCTTTCCGGGCTTCTTCTCCGGCTGCTCATCACCGGAAGACGCTTTGGTTTTTTTCTTGGCGAATTTCATAATGCATCCCGCAGTTATTTTCTTTCCCGGATAGTTCTGTATCCGCTGAGTATAGACGCCGGCCAGTCAACTCGCTGCCAGGTAAACAGGCCCGGCTCAGTGGCTCCCGGTGGAGCCAAAGCCACCTTCGCCCCGGTCACTGGCATCAAATTCGGTCACAATCTCGAAATCCGCCTGTACCACAGGCACCAGCACCATCTGGGCAATACGTTCACCCACCTCGATGGTGAATGGCGTCTGGCCCCGGTTCCAGCAGGACACCATCAACTCGCCCTGATAGTCGGAATCAATCAACCCCACCAGATTACCGAGCACGATCCCGTGTTTGTGCCCGAGCCCGCTACGGGGCAGGATCATGGCGGCCAACTCCGGGTCGGCAATATGCACAGACAGGCCGGTGGGAATCAAAAAGGTCTCGCCCGGCATGATGGTCTTGGCTTCTTTCAATGCCGCCCGGAGATCAAGGCCTGCAGAGCCTTCCGTGGCATATTCGGGAAACGGAATCCCGGTGCCAATGCGGTCATCCAGAACCCGTACCTGAAATTTTCTTTTGCTCATGCCTGTTCAATCCTGTTGCTGTGGTCTGCAATCAACGCCACCAGACGGGCAGCGATCGACTGTTTGCTTTCTGGCCCGATGGATTCCGACCCCTCAGGCCAGAACACCGTAACCGCATTACGGTCGCTGCTGAAGCCGAGCCCGGGCACGGACACATCATTGGCGACAATCATATTGAGTTTCTTGCGTTGCATCTTGTCGGTCGCATAACGCGCCACGTCCGTGGTCTCGGCCGCAAAGCCGACCGTGAACGGCGCATCGGCCCGGGCCGCGATGGTCGCCAGGGTATCGGGGTTCCGGACCAGCGAAAGACTCATGTTGTCGTTGGTTTTCTTGATTTTCTCGCTGGCGGACACCTCGGGCCGGTAATCCGCCACGGCGGCCGTGGCGATAAAGATATCGCAGCCTTCATCGACCGCTTTGCTGGCAGCTTCGAGCATTTCCTGAGCAGTACTGACCGGCCGGAGATCAACCCCCGCCGGCACCGCCAGACTGACAGGCCCGCTGATCAGCACCACCTCGGCCCCGGCGGCAACGGCCGCACTGGCCAGGGCGTAGCCCATCTTGCCCGAGCTGTGATTGGAAATGTAGCGCACGGGATCGATCGGCTCCCGCGTTGGCCCGGCCGTGACCACCAGGCGCTTGCCCGACAGCGGCCCGGTCGTTTCAGCCACGCCTTCTCCGTTTACCAGACGCGCCAGACGTTCCGGCTCCAGCATGCGCCCCGGACCGGTATCGCCGCAGGCCTGCTCGCCCTGACCCGGCCCCCACAGGGTAATCTGCGGATCTTCCATCAACAGCGCCAGGTTCCGCTGGGTACGAAAGTTCTTCCACATGGCCTGGTTCATCGCGGGAGCCAGCGCTATCGGCGCTTCGGTGGCGCAACAGACCGTCGTCAACAGGTCATCGGCCAGCCCGTGGGCCAGCCGGGCCATAAAATCCGCAGACGCCGGCGCCACCACAACCTGATCGGCCCACTTGGCCAGCTCGATATGCCCCATGCCAGCCTCGGCTTCCGGGTCGAGCAGGGATGTGCGTACCGGTTCGCCACTCAGAGCCTGATAGGTTAACGGCGCAACAAATGCCTCCGCACCACGGGTCATGACAACCCGGACTTCGTGCCCCGCTTTTTTCAGCAGCCGAACCAGCTCCGCACTTTTATAGGCGGCAATACCACCGGTAATTCCCAACAATATTCGCTTGGCGGTCATGCGGGCTCCGTAATCCCGTAAAATGAAAGAGTTATAAGATAGCATGCCGAGCGCAGGCGGGCAGCCTGCCAGCGCCCCTGTTCGTTTACCAAATGTTACCTTTTGGAGTAACCTTTGTAATTTCGAGAACCCGGTGCAGGACGCATCCCCCAAAACCAGCAAGGAAGCAACCATGACCTCCAGCCATTGGCCCGCCGATGAGCGGCCCCGTGAGCGATTGCTCACTCACGGCCCTGAATCCCTGTCTGACGCAGAACTCCTGGCCATTTTCCTGCGCACCGGCACCACCGGCATGCCGGTGATGGCCCTGGCCCGACACCTGATCACCGAATTTTCCGGACTGCGCGGCCTGATGACCGCCTCCCGCCGACAGTTCTGCGAGGTCAAAGGCCTGGGCACCGCCAAGTACGCCCAGGTGCAGGCTGCCATGGAAATGGCGAGGCGAGTGATGGACGAGCCTCTGCGCCAGGGCGACCCGCTGCGTTCACCGGAGGATACCCGGCGCTTTCTCACCAGCCGTTTAGGCACTTATCCTCATGAAGTGTTCGCTGGTCTATTCCTGGACAATCGCCACCGGGTCATTCAGTACCGGGAACTGTTCCGGGGCACGATCGACGGCGCCGCCGTCTATCCCCGTGAGGTGGTACGCCAGGCTCTGGAGGACAATGCCGCCGCGGTCATCTTTGCCCACAACCATCCGTCCGGCGTGGCCGAGCCAAGCCAGGCTGACATTTCCCTGACCCGCCGGCTGAAAGAAGCCCTGGGACTGGTCGATATCAGGGTTCTTGACCATATGGTTATCGGCCACGGTGAGGTAATATCCCTCGCTGAACGTGGATTGATGTAGCCCCGTGAAGGATACCGCCCCGAAACTGGCCAAATTCCCAACAATTTTTTGCGTTGGTCGGCCAGTTCTGGTATAAAAGCGTCCCTTTCTGGCGGCGTCTGGCGAGCAGCGTTCTGTTTCAGAAGCGCAAACCGGCAGCAGGTATGGCTCCGGAGCAACCAGAGACGCATTAAAAACGAATTCGTATTGATAGAGACCATTGCTCAGGTCGGAGGCAAGTATGTCCAGAGTTTGTCAGGTTACCGGTAAGCGTCCGGTTACCGGTAACAACGTTTCCCACGCGATGAACCACACTCGTCGTCGTTTTCTGCCGAATCTGCAGAACCACCGTTTCTGGGTTGAGTCCGAGAAGCGTTTCGTGAAGCTGCGCGTTTCCACCAAGGGCATGCGCATCATCGACAAAAAAGGCATTGACGCTGTGCTGGCCGATCTTCGTGCCCGCGGCGAGAAAGTTTAAGGAGCCGCATCATGCGCGAGAAAATCAAGCTGGTATCTTCAGCAGGCACTGGTCACTTCTACACGACCAAAAAGAACAAGCGTAACACCCCGGAAAAAATCGAGATCAAAAAGTACGATCCGGTTGTCCGTAAGCACGTTGCGTACAAGGAAGCCAAGATCAAGTAATTGGTCCTGCCTCCACAAAAAACCCGGCATCTGCCGGGTTTTTTATTGCCTGAACATACCAGACAAGACTCAGAACGTTTCCAGATAGCCCTTGGGCAACGCCACATCCATGGCAATGGGAAGGTGGTCGGAGACCGGGTAGCTCACCACTTCAGAGCGCCGGATTTCCAGCGAGGGACTGACAAGAATGTGGTCAAGCGCTTTTTCCGGACGCCAGCTCGGGAAGCTGTGAGCGGTATCAGGCAGAGGTATCAGATCGGTTTCTTTCAGCGGTGTTCGCGTCAGCAACTGCTCGGCGTGGGCATTCATATCCCCCATCAGCACCACATGCCGATAGCTCGCAATCTGCTCACGGATAAATCCAAGTTGCTTCTGCTGGGCCGACTTGCTGAGAGAGAGATGCATCAGAACCAGTACCAGCGGGTCTTCCTCATCCCCGTAGCGCGCAATGATGGCGCCACGTCCGGGAATCAGCCCCGGCAACTTGTGCTCGGTGACATCCAGCGGGCGGAAACGGCTCAACAGGCCATTACTGTGCTGGGCAATCTGGCCGAGGTTACGATTTAATTGCTGATACCAGTAAGGAATCCCGGCCGCCTCGGCCAGGTATTGCACCTGATTGATGTAACCACTGCGGAGACTGCCGCCATCACACTCCTGCAGGGCAACCACATCGTACTGGCTGAGCAGGGTGGCAATCCGATCCAGGTTTTCGTAGCGCCGGCGATTGGGCAGAAAATGCTGCCAGCTGCGGGTCAGGTAATGGTGATAGGACGAGGTATTGATACCCACCTGAATATTGAATGTGAGCAGTCGAATATGCCGGTGGGCCTCGAACGCCGGCACATGCTCGCTCCCGGAACTGGCACCCCGGGAGCTTTCCTGATTTCTGAGTATACCGTTCAGCTGGTTACGGATTCGCTTGTACATTGTCAGCCGCTTCTCCGGTCAACCCCATCCAGCGCCCGGCGAATCGCATGGTGCCTTATTCAGCTCCGCTGCGCTCTTTTTCCGCCAGATACTCGACCACCTTCAGGGTGTTTTCGTGACTACCCGCCATGGAGGCACTTACCACGTACTTGCCATCAACCAGCATAGTCGGTGTACCGGTAATGCGCGCGCCACGAATCTTGGCCTGGGCCTGCTGCACTCTGGCACGCACCCCGAAACTGTTGTAGTTTTCCAGAAACTTCTCGGCGTTCACGCCATACCCGGCAACAAAATCAGCCAGAGCTTCCGGGGTATTGAGGGGGCGGCGCTCTCCGGCCAGGGCATCGAACAGCGCGTCATGCACCTTGTCCAGCTCGCCCATGGCCTCAAGGGCATAGAATGCGTAGGCATGCGGCTCCCAGCTGCGACCCAGTGCCGCCGGCAGCTTCACATAGTTGATGTAGTCCGGAGCCTCCGCTTCCCAGGCTTCAGCCAGCGGCTTGAAGTTGTAGCAGTGCGGACAGCCGTACCAGAATACTTCCGCCACTTCGACACCGTTATCCGATGCCGTTCTTACCGGATTATCCAGTACCCGGTAATGTTCACCAGCCACCCAGGGCTGGGCATGGACCAGGGAAGCAGCAGACAACAGTGAAAGCGCCAGAACGGCGGAAGACGTCAGGGTTCTGATCATCGGGAATCTCCGAGCCATCAATGAATTTTAACGGGGATTATGACCCAGGGATGCGAAAAAGTTCCACCGGAGGGCCAAAGGAATGCGTTACCGAACGGTTAGGTATTATGAATACCGGATACCAAAAACCCCGCCGAGGCGGGGTTTTCAGTCGTAACTGACGGCTGTCGATCAGTTCAGGCCGGATACGTAGCTGGCCACCGCCTCAATCTCAGCGTCTGTCAGCTTGGAGGCAACATCCATCATGATGCCGGCATTCGCGCCTCCGGCGCGCTCACCCGCCCGGTAAGCTTTCAACTGCTTGATAACATATTCTGCAGTCTGTCCGCCCAAGGCAGGGTAACCCGCCGGCTCGTTGCCAATGCCGGAGGGGTTATGGCAACCGGAACAGGCCGGTACACCGGAGGCCATGTTGCCGCCGCGGTACAGTGCCTGACCCTGCTCAACCAGATCCGGATTGGCCTGACCAACAACCATTTCCTGGCTGTTGAAGTAAGCAGCCAGATCCTGCAAATCCTGATCGGACATGGCGTTGAGCAGGCCCGTCATTTCAGGAATGGCACGATCCCCGGATTTGATGTCAACCAGCTGGTTGTACAGATATTTCTCGCCCAGACCGGACAGTTTTGGATACACAGCCATTACCGGCTTGGCTCCGCCCTGACCATGACAGCCCGCACACACTGCTGCGTTCTGTTCACCCGCTGCCGGATCTCCTGCCCCGTGAGCCATCGCTGTAAGGCCAACTCCGAGAACAACTCCTGCGATCAGTCTTTTCATGCTCGCTCCGCTTCTCTCATCTTTGCATCTTGAAAGTATTCTTCGTTGTGCAGCCGGCAGGCACTGGGTCGTCAGGTGCAAAACCGGGGCATACAGCGGCAACGCGAGGCGTCCCGCCGGAAATTGGTGTAGCATTATACATTAATCGCCGATAACTGAAATCCAAAGGAACACCAACCGTCGTGGACCCTGATCTGACTCAAAAAAGCCTCTCGTTCAACAGCGCCCGTTTTCTCATCAGCGCCTCCAAACTGGACGAATGCCCACCCGACCATGGCGCCGAAGTTGCCTTTGCCGGCCGCTCCAACGCTGGCAAATCCAGCGCTCTGAACGCCATCACCGCCAACGGCAAACTGGCCCGCACCAGTAAAACCCCCGGTCGCACCCGGCTGATCAACTTTTTCAGCCTGAACCGGGAACATGCTCGCCTGGTCGATCTGCCCGGTTACGGCTATGCGAAAGTGTCCCGGGACATGAAAGACGACTGGCAACAGCATCTCGGCCACTACCTGAATGATCGACGCTGCCTGCGTGGCCTGGTTCTGGTGATGGACATCCGGCACCCGCTCACCGACTTTGACCAGATGATGGTGGAATGGTGTGAACATAACCACCTGCCGCTGATGATTCTGGCGACAAAAGCCGACAAACTGAAATTCGGCCAGGCCAAAACCGCCATGCTGGGGATTGCGAAAAAACTGAAGGAGTATCAGTGCGTGGAGCACCTGATCATGTTCTCGGCCACTTCCAAACGCGGAGTAGACGAATGCCGGGAAGCGCTGACCCAGTGGCTTGAAGCCGAAGAACAGGCACCGATTGAGGCATAAAAAAGCCGGCCTGACAGAAGACAGGCCGGTGAAAACGTCAGGGTTTGCGACGTGCTATGAGCCTCTGAAACCACAGAGGCCGAAAACCTGAGAACTCACTCAGGAGACGCAGGGAGTGTCCGGTTCCCAACGTCGTAATCTCTGACTGCACCACTCCCGAAAAGTTCAATTTTCGATCAATTCTTGACCAGACCCGCCGAACTCATGCCTCAACACCGGAAATACCCTGGGCTTCCGGCAAAGTAGGGCGATACTTTTCTCGCAATGCCAGCACCCGCTCACGATACTCCGGCGTGAGATAGGGGACTTCAAGGGTCAACACCTGATAGATCCCCTGCTTTAACTCAGTCAGCGACAGACTGGCGGGTTCCTCGGCCGCATGCGCCGTCTTCAGGAACGCCATCCAGTTGGTAATCACCAGCCAGACATTCAGTGACATGGCCGAACGCAGGTCCTCCGGCTGGGGCTGGATAATGCCGGCATCCGCCAGCTTTCCGAAAATCCGGTTGATGGCCGCCAGGCAGCGATTGGTGAATTCCCGGTAGTCCTGGCGCAGCCGCGGGTCACTGTCGAGCAGGTATTCCAGATCCCGGTGGAAGAAACGATAGCTCCAGAGACCGTCAAACACCGACTCCAGATAGAAGGTCATGTCCTCCAGCGTCATCGGCCGGTCTTCGGGGATATCCAGGTAATAATCCACCAGCTTTTCATATTCCTGAAAAATCTCGTAGATGATGTCGGACTTGTTGCGGAAGTGGTAATACAGATTACCCGGCGATATCGCCAGGTGCGCGGCAATGTGATTGGTGGTGATGTTGCGCTCACCCCTTTCATTAAACAGCTCCAGGCTGGATAACAGTATCTTGTCTCTGGTTTTCATCGTCACGCCGGTGTTTGTTGTTATCACGGTCACGGATGGCCTAAAGAGCCATCCGGCTTTCTTGACTGCCTAGAGTATATACTCTAATAATACCCCCAAGCGCAAATCGCACAGATTTTGGCCAACGACAATAACCGACTGCCAGCGCAGGTCGCTCCGGGCAGTCAGGGGGAGAGAATCATGGGTGCCACCGTCGTCCAGCTCACTGAGAGCAAAAAGCAGATCCAGCACACGCATCGGGTCTTTGAGGACCAGAAAAAGGCGTTCCGCAACAATCCGATGCCGTCCCTGACCGAGCGCAAAGAGAATCTCAAGCGCCTGAAACGGGCGCTTCTTACCCATCAGGATCGTCTGGTCGAGGCCATCGACCGGGATTTCAGCTGTCGCTCCAAAGACGAATCCCTGATTGCCGAAGTCATGCCGTCGATTCAGGGCATCAATTACACTCTGAAGAATCTCGGCGACTGGATGAAACCTTCCAAGCGTCATGTCTCGGTGCTGTTCCAGCCCGCCAGCAACAAGGTCTATTACCAGCCCAAAGGGGTCGTGGGCGTCATCGTGCCCTGGAACTACCCACTGTATCTGGCGGTCGGTCCGCTGGTCGCTTCCCTGGCCGCTGGCAACCGCACCATGATCAAGATGTCGGAATTCACTCCGCACACGTCGGCCCTGTTCAAGGAGATCATCGAGTCGATGTTCCCGGAGGATCTGGTGTCGGTGATCACCGGCGAGGCCGATGTGGCCGCCGATTTCTCCCAACGGCCGTTCGATCACCTGCTGTTTACCGGCTCTACTTCAGTGGGCAAGCTGGTGATGCGCGCGGCGGCTGAAAATCTGACCCCGGTAACCCTGGAGCTCGGCGGCAAGTCCCCGGCCATTGTGTCGCCGGATGTACCCATGGAAGATGCGGCCCAGCGTATCGCCTTCGGCAAGGCCTTCAATGCTGGCCAGACCTGCGTGGCACCTGACTATGTGCTCTGCCCTGCCGACCGGGTGCAGGCGTTCGTGGATGAATTCCGGGCACGGTTTGCCGAGATGTACCCGAGCCTGCGGGATAACGACGACTACACGGCCATCATCAATGAGCGCCAGTACCATCGTTTGCAGGGCTATCTTGAGGATGCCAGGGCCAAGGGGGCTGAACTGGTGGAGATCAATCCCGCCAACGAGAATATGAAGGACGGTACCCGGAAGATTCCGCTGACGCTGGTGTTGAAGACCACGCCAGACATGAAGGTGATGCAGGATGAAATTTTCGGTCCAATCCTGCCGATCATCAGTTACGGCAGTCTGGACGAGGCGATCCATTACATCAATGACCGGCCACGGCCGCTGGCGCTGTATTTCTTTGGCTATGACAAGTCCCACCAGCAGCATGTGGTGGACAACACCCATTCTGGCGGCATGTGCATCAATGATGCCCTGATGCATGTGGCCCAGGACGACCTGCCGTTCGGTGGGATTGGTGATTCCGGTATGGGGCACTATCACGGTAAGGAAGGTTTCCTGACCTTCTCCCATCACCGTGCGATTTTCACCAAGCAGAAGTTCAACAGCGGCAAATACGTGTATGCGCCCCATGGTACGACGGCGCATCGGTTGGTGTATAAGCTGTTTATTCGCTGACAAAACACGCCTGCCCGCTTGGCTGGGAGCAAGGCCAAGGTGCAGGGTGTCTCTCCAGGACACGCCGTTAATACCCCTGCGGGGTCCGGCCGGCAATCATAGATTGCCGTCGTCAGTTTGTCGCATGAAGCTTTGCTTCATAAGCGCTCGAACTGACCCCTGTAGGCTTGAGCAAAACATCCCTGTTTTGCACAGTCCCGGAAAGACCTCCCTCCCGCCGGCGATCAAACATTTCGCAACGCGCAAAATAAAGATAACAAAACGGCCAACAATCAGATGACAGACCCAGCTTCGACAGACAGCTCGCCCAACGCATCCTCTCTGGACCGTCGCAGTTTCCTCAAAACCGGTTTAGGCGGCGCGGTGCTCCTGAGCACCGTCAGCCTCTCCGCCGGGCTAACCGGCTGCGCTACGACCCCCGCGGGCCGGGTCAGCGCGGTCGACAGCCGCATGGACGCCCGCTACCAGTTCCAGTTTCTGAGCCGGGATGACATCGCCCTGTTCGAGGCCCTGTTGCCCGCCATGTTTGCCGGAGCTCTGCCGGAGGAACCGAACCAGCGTCGCTTTGCCATTGCCGGCACGATTGAACGGATCGACCAGGGCATTGTGAAGTTCGGCCCGGCGAACCAGCAGGAGCTGCGCAAGCTCTTTGATCTGCTTAACTTTGCCCCCACCCGGATCGCCCTGGCCCGGGTATGGTCAGACTGGCCCTCGGTCAGTACCGCCGATGCCGACGCGTTTCTTCGGCGTTGGCGGGACAGCCGAATCGGACTGCTGAACAACGGCTACATTGCCCTGACCAAGATCAGCAATGTCGCCTTCTATGGGCATGAAGACCACTGGCACCTGTCTGGTTACCCGGGGCCTCCCGCCTGGATGGTGGATGCCTTGCCACAGTTCAATCCTGCCGCCTGATAAAACCCCGGATACCCATCGTATTAAGGAGCGAAGTATGTCCATGAACGATCCCATTGCCCGGGGACTGGCTGCCGGCTGGAATGTGACCGATGCCAGCAAGCTGAGCGAGAACCGCACGTTAGAGGCGGATGTTGTGGTTATCGGCACCGGTGCCGGAGGCGACACAACCGCGGAGATCCTGGCCCGTCAGGGGCTGTCGGTGATTCTGGTGGAAGAGGGCCGGCTGTATTATCAGAAAGACTTCAAGATGGACGAGCTGACGTCCTACGCCAATCTGTACCAGGAAGGCATGAGCCGGGTCACCGCCGATGGCGCCATCGCGATTTTACAGGGCCGCTGTGTTGGCGGCTCCACCACGGTGAACTGGACCAGCAGCTTCCGCACCCCGGACGAAACGCTCACCTGCTGGAGCCACGAACTTGGCCTCGAAGGACTGGCGCCGGACGCCAGGGCTGCGAAAAGCTCGGCTATTCCTGGCAGGTGATTCCAAGAAACGTCAAAGGCTGCTGGAACAGCGGCTACTGCGGCGTGGGCTGCCCCACCAACGCCAAACAGGGGGCGCTACTCACCACTATCCCCGGCGCGCTGGATCACAAGGCACAACTCTTCCACGGCCTGCGGGCAGAACGCCTGGTGATGAATCAGGACCGGATCGACCACCTGCTCGCCTCCGCCATGGGCCCGGACGGCGTCACCCCCTCCGGCATCACGGTCACCCTGAAAGCCCGGCAATTCGTGGTCGCTGCCAGCGCCATTGGCTCCCCCGGCCTGCTGCTTCGCTCGCAACTGCCCGACCCATACCATTGCGTGGGCAAACGATCGTTCATCCATCCGGTCAACGCCACCGTCGCCCGAATGCCGGCGAAAATCGACCCGTTCTACGGCGCCCCCCAATCCATCTACTCGGACGAGTTCAACTTCAAAGCCGGCACCGACGGCCCGGTTGGTTACAAACTGGAAGTACCGCCCCTGCACCCGGCTATGGCAGCCGGCGTGGTACCTGGCCACGGCCAGCCACAGCGGGACAACCTGGGCCAGCTGCCCTGGATGCAATCCGTCATCGCCCTGCTGCGCGACGGCTTCCACCCGGACAGCCCGGCCGGCACAGTGTCACTCAGAGACGACGGCAGCCCGGTACTGGACTACCCGATTACCGACTACCTCTGGCAAGGCTTGCGCAAGGCCTACCTCACCATGGCCGAAATCCAGTTCGCCGCCGGCGCCGAAGCCGTCCAGGCCGTGCACCTGGACTCCGGCTGGTACACCAGTTGGAACCAGGCCAAAGACGCCATCAACCAACTCCCCATGAAACCCCACCGCGCCCGCCTGTTCACCGCACACCAGATGGGCGGCTGCGGCATGGGCGCCGACCCGAAAAACTCCGTGGTCAACGGCTTCGGCGAACACCACCAGGTAGCCAACCTGAGCATCCACGACGCGTCCATCTTCCCCACCAGCATCGGTGCGAATCCGCAGTTATCGGTGTATGCATTGGCGGCAAGGAACAGTAACCGGTTAGCGCAGAAGCTAAGAAAGCAAGGCTAGCCTTCGCTCCTGCAATAAGATGAAAACGTGGAAAACTCCCAGAGATTCCGGGGAGACCTGCACTCAGTTGGGTAGCGCTGGTCGGGGGTGTCCTCCCGGGAGTCTTGAGGGCCATGGACGGCCCGAAAGAAGCGCACAGGGGTGAGGCAAGCGATTATGAAGCGTAGCTTCATGCGCAGCCGAACGACAGCAATCTATGATTGCTGGCCGGACCCGCTCTCGGGTGCTCGTAGCGTCTCCCGGGAGGCCACCCCCGACCGGCGCCAGCACCGAAACAAGGCACCATTCGCAAAAGGCCCGGTACACCACGCGGACTACAGCATGTAAACGGTTCCTGCTATCCTACGGCCCATCAACAAAAGGAGCTGTGCATGCCCAAAGTCATCTACCCAGGCACCTTCGACCCAATCACCAACGGCCACACCGACCTCATAGAACGCGCCGGCCGCATGTTCGATGAAATCGTCGTCGCCGTCGCATTCAACCCGAAGAAGCAGCCACTTCTCAACCTCGAAGAACGCTGCGAACTGGTCCGCAAGGCCACCGCACACCTCCCCAACGTCAGCGTCACCGGCTTCAGCAACCTGCTCGCCGACTTCGTGCGCGAACAGAACGCCACCGTTATCCTGCGGGGATTGCGCGCGGTTTCTGACTTTGAATATGAATTCCAGCTTGCCGACATGAACCGCCGGCTGGCGCCGGAAGTCGAAAGCGTGTTCCTGACACCCGCCAACCACCTGTCCTACATCTCTTCCACCCTGATCCGCGAAATCGCCTCGCTGGGCGGGGACATTTCCGAGTTTGTAGACCCGGCCGTGGCAGAAGCCCTGCAACAGAAGTTCAGCGAATCCTGAGAAAAACCCGAAGGGCGTTGGTGATCACCGAAGCGCAGCTGATGGCGAAGTACCAGCAGCTGGCAGGTGACTGAAATTCAGAGCAACGGTGGCAGGGGGATTTCCACGTCATTGACGGTTAATACCAGATCCTCCATCCGGCCATCCATTACCAGGCGCTCACCGTCCTGAACCAGCAGGCCCTGTTTGATCAATGGCGCCACCTGCATACGCACGGCGGGATAGTCTTCCGCAAGGGCCACTGGCATGCTGAGACTCACACTCCCGGTCAGCGCCTGCATCACCATCAGCATACTGTCACGCTGCTGATCGGAAAGTTCCGGATGGCTGATGTCCAGTGAGCCGGTAACTTCTCCTTCAGGCGTGGCCAGACTGAGTTCCCGGATGCCGATGGAAAACCCTTCGGCAGCAAGACTGCGGAGCGCTTCGTTAAAACGCTGCATCACCGCCATCTGTTGTTCAAACGCGGCCCTCGGGTCGTCCCCGGCGCTCAACGCCAATGACTGCATATCCGCCATGGCGCCACTGAAGTCATTCCAGCTGGCCACATCCAGATTCTCCAACGCTACTTCCAGCCGATGCGGCCCAAAGGCCTGATCCGCCAGAGCGGCCGATTCCAGTGACAGGCTAACCCTCGAGTCCAGGCGCTCGCCGTTCTGGCGCGCATCGCTGGTGCTTTCCAGCGACATGCCGGTCAGGGTCATTGCCGGGGCCTGAGTCCCCTGCAGGGTCAGGCTATTTACGGTCATCACACCAGAGCCGGTCCAGATATCCCCCACCAGCCATTCCATGCTCTGCTCCATATGGACGTTATCAATCGTCACATCCATTTTCGGATCGCTGAGCCGGATCGCCGGCCAGACCACCAACAAGTCTACCGCTTCACCAAGGCGCCCGACATTAATCCGGACCAGACCGCCACTGCTCTGGAGGGCCGTTTCACGCTCCCGGTTATCAATGTTCATCACCGGTGCTTCCAGCTCAAGGGTGGCACTGCCCCAAAGCCGGGTTTCCAGCGTCACGCTGGGTTCATCTTCCGGGAACCAGTCCGCACCTTCTGGCTGCCACCCCTGGCGCGGGCGGAAATCCATCAGACTGCCGGTGACACCATGGGACACCTGGATTTCGATGGCTATGGTGTGAGAATCACCGGTCTCAGGATCTCGCAGGGTCACGGTAGCGGACACCTCGGAACCAAGCACACCACGACGATACTGCTCGGTCTCAAGGTTCAGAAAGGGCTGTGCCCGGTTTACTTCCAGCGTTGCTTCACGCCAGTGCTGCTCGGTGACATAGCCCACACCCCACGGGGCGCCACCAGCCACGAGCAGTACGGCCAGACCGGCCAGCGTCCATTTTTTCAGTTTCAAGGTATCCGTCCTGTGATTTTTTTGGTGCCGGCCCGCCGGCCTCAGTTAGGTTTGCCGGTCAGGCGTTCCAGCAGGACCAGCTGTGATGCCAGTCGCTCTTCGCCTTCCCCGGGCTGATTCTGAATGTAACTGCCATCGGGCTGCAACACCCAGGCCTGGCAATTGTCCGCCAGATAGGTATCCAGATCTTCCCGCAGGCGGGCAATCAGGGCGGGTTCCTCAACCGGGAATGCGGTTTCGACCCGGTGCAGCAGATTGCGCTCCATGCCATCGGCGCTGGAACAATACACCTCGGGCCGGCCGCTATTACCGAAATAGTACACCCGTGTGTGCTCCAGGAAGCGCCCGATCACCGAGCGCACCCGAATGTTGTCCGAAAGCCCCGGTACTTCCGGCCGCAGGCAGCATATGCCGCGGATGATCAGATCTATCTTGACCCCGGCCTGTGAGGCCCGATACAAGGCCTTGATCATCTGCGGCTCGGTCAGGGCATTGAACTTGAAGATAATCCGCCCCTTCTCACCGTAGCTGGCCTCCCGTTCAATCAGACTGATCAAACGGTTGTGCAGGGTAAATGGCGCGTGAAACAGCTTCTTGATCTTCAGGGCCTTGCCCATGCCGGTCAACTGCTGGAACAGCTTGTTGACATCATCGCCAATGGACTCGTCGCAGGTCATGAAACTGTAGTCGGTGTACAGGCGTGCGTTCCCGGCATGGTAGTTACCGGTGCCCAAATGCACGTAGCGCCGCAGGCGGCCTTCTTCCCGACGGACAATCAGGATCATCTTGGCGTGGGTTTTGTACCCGACCACACCGTAAACCACGATCACGCCAGCTTCCTGCAGCCGACTGGCCAGCTCCAGGTTCTCGGCCTCGCTGAAACGGGCTCTCAATTCGATAACCGCCGTCACTTCCTTGCCGCGACGCGCAGCATCGGCCAGGGCCTCGACAATTTCCGAATCGGCACCGGTACGATAGAGCGTCTGGCGAATGGCCAGCACCTGAGGGTCCTTGGCCGCCTGGCGCAACAGATCTACCACCGGGCTGAAGTTTTCATAGGGATGCAACAGCAACAGTGGCCGCTTTCGGATCGCATCGAACATGGATTCCTTGCTGCGAATCTGGCGCGGAATCGACGGTGAGAAGCTGGAATAGGTCAGGTCCGGCCGGTCCACCAGACCACCCACCGCCATCAGGCGGGTCAGGTTCACCGGGCCGTGGACCTGGTAAAGATCCCGCTCGGTGAGGCCGAATTCCCGCAGCAGGAACTGCACCAGCTCCTCCGGGCAGTTATCCGCCACCTCAAGACGGACTCCATCGCCAAACCGACGGCTCAGCAGCTCGCCGCGCAGGGCCGAGGCCAGGTCTTCCAGATCGTCTTCCAGCTCAAGGTCCGCGTTCCGGGTCAGCCGGAACTGATAGCAACCCTTCACTTCCATACCCGGGAACAGCTCATCAGCGTGGGCGTGGATCATCGAAGACAGGAACACCAGATTATCACCGCCGTTGCACACCTCATCCGGCAAACGCACCAGGCGCGGCAGGGAGCGAGGCGCCGGCACGATCGCCATCCCGGTCTCGCGACCAAAGGCATCCTTGCCGTCCAGCTCGACGATGAAGTTCAGGCTCTTGTTCACCAGGCGGGGGAACGGGTGTGACGGATCCAGCCCGATCGGGCTGACCACCGGCAGAATTTCCTCGTCAAAGTAATTACGCACCCACTCGGCCTGGGCCGGCGTCCACTCACGGCGCCGGACAAAGTGGATGTTCTCCTGCTCCAGCTCCGGAATCAGGACATTATTGAGAATGTCGTACTGTTCGTGGATATAGTCGTGGGCAACGCGGCTGATCTCCGCCAGCACCTGTTCCGGCAGCATGCCGTCGACACCCACGGTTTCACGGCCATACTTCATCTGCTGGCGCAGGCCCGCCACCCGGATTTCAAAGAACTCATCCATGTTGCTGCTGAAAATGCAGCAGAAGATCAGACGGTTTATCAGAGGGTGCGTGGTATCCAACGCCTGCTTCAACACCCGGTAATTGAACTGCAGCTGGCTCAGTTCGCGGTTGAAGTAGTTTTCGCTGGCATCCAGATTCACTTCCTCACCAACGGGTGGAAGATCCACCGGCGCCGGGACGCTCTGTTCACTGCCTGTCTCTGTCACGGTTTCGCTTGTCATTGCTCTTTGTATCCATCGTTGAGGCGGGCTTCGGCCACCAGCCGCTGCCCGGTTATGATCGCTGTCGTTCCCGCATCAGCCTGGCAGCGCGCACGGCGAAATAGGTCAGAATGCCATCGGCACCGGCCCGGCGCATGGCCATCAGGCTCTCCATCATCACCGCATCGCCATCCAGCCAGCCGTTTTGAGCTGCGGCCATGTGCATGGCGTATTCGCCACTGACCTGGTACACAAACGTTGGCACCTGCAGTTCGGTTTTCACCCGGCGCACAATATCCAGATAGGGCATGCCCGGCTTGATCATCACCATATCCGCGCCTTCAGCCAGATCCATGGCCACCTCGTGAATGGCCTCATCACTGTTGGCCGGGTCCATCTGATAGGTGGCCTTGTTACCCTTGCCGAGGTTGGCAGCCGAGCCGACCGCATCCCGGAACGGGCCGTAATAACTGGACGCATACTTGGCAGAGTAGGCCAGAATCCGGGTGTTCACATAGCCTGCCCCTTCCAGGGCCTCACGAATGGCCGCCACCCGACCATCCATCATGTCGGACGGTGCCACCACATCGGCACCGGCATCGGCATGGGACAGGGCCTGGTTGACCAGCGCTTCGACCGTGACATCGTTCAGCACATAGCCATCGTTGTCGATAATGCCGTCCTGCCCGTGGGTGGTGAACGGGTCCAGTGCCACATCGGTAATCACCCCCAGTTCCGGATGCGCCTTTTTCAGGGCACGAACCGCCCGCTGGGCCAGGCCATCAGAATCCCACGCGCCGGAGCCGGACAGGTTCTTTTTCTCCGCCGGCACTACCGGGAACAGCGCCACGGCGGGAATACCCAGCTCTACCAGTTCCGCCGCCTGCTCCACCAACAGATCGATGCTCAGACGCTCGACCCCCGGCATGGAAGGCACGGCTTCACGCTGATTCTCGCCTTCCAGCACAAACACCGGGAAAATCAGGTTATCGGGTGACAACTGGCTCTCCCGAACCAGACGCCGGGAAAAATCACTGGCACGATTGCGACGTAAACGGGTGAACGGATAGGCTCGACTGGAGTGCGCAAGACGCGGCTTCGACACGGATAACCTCCTGAACATGGATGGCCTTGGAAAGTGATGACATCATACACCCTAGAAGCCGCCCGTTGCAGGCCTGAGCCGAGTGTGCCGTTGACAGATGACAAAGAGATGACAGAAAAACAGAGTTGCCGGGGCAACGGAAGCCGCTGCCCGGCGAGGAAACGCCATCAGAGGGAACGGTTGTTGAACCCGATCTCCACCTTGCGCGGGGTATCAGAACGGAAGGTGGTATCCACCTCCTGTATCTTTCCGCCGCCTTGCAGAAAGGCTTCAATATCTGCCTGCAACTGGGCCCGGATCCGGGCACGGCCGGCAATGGAATGGTTATCGTCGCTGTCGCTGGTCCAGCTGCTGGACTGCTCCAGATTGCTTTCGTCGAATTCACTCATGGTTTATCTCCATCAACGAAAACAGCTTTACGGGTGGCCAGATGCTCTGGAAGACGCACCCCGTCTCGACTGCCGGCCATCTGACGGCCCGTCTTGGCGTCTTTATAATCTGCTTTCATGACTGACGCTATTTCCTGACAACCACTTTTTTGTAATTTTTTGTAATCACAGATAACCCATTGTTTTGAAAGCTCAGATAACAGCACTTCAACGGCACTGAGAATTGACACAAAGAATGAATATTGATTCAATGCTTGCAAGGAGCCGGCATGGCCTATCGTGAAACTGAAAAAATGCGCCAGCGCAAAGCCGAGGCGCGGAAAAAGATCATTGAATGCACCTGGGAGTGCGTATCCGAAGGCGGTTTCCGCAGCGCACGCATTACCCGCATCGCGGGGCTGGCGGGCGTTGCCACGGGCACCATCTACCGCCACTTCGAGTCACGGGAGGACCTGTTCGCGGAAATCTTTCGCCTGGCCACCCAGCGTGAAGTCGACAAGGTTGCCGAAGCACTGGCAGTAGACGGCAATGCCGTTAAACGCCTGGATAACGCCCTGCGCCAGTTCGCCCGCCGGGCCCTGAAAGGCCCGATGAAAGCCTGGGCACTGATTGCCGAGCCGGTAGACCCGAAAGTGGAAGAAGAGCGACTGGTGTATCGCAAAGCCTACGCCAGCCTGTTTGAACAAGCGATCCGGAGCGGCATAACCGAAGGCTGCATACCGGACCAGGATGCCCGCCTCACCAGCACCTGCCTGGTTGGCGCCATCTCGGAATCCCTGGTGGGGCCGCTGTCACCAACCCAGACAGAAACACCGCCGGGACACGACAACAACGAAGATGAGCTGGTCGACACCATCGTTTGCTTCTGCCTACGGGGGTTGACCGGCACCAGGAGCTGAACATGAACAACCCGCAGCGCAAAACCGGGTCCGCCACCGACAACCGTTACCTGTCGGCCACCCATGAGGTCATCAACCAGCCCCGGCCGCTGGAGAACTACAACCTCTACGAACAGGACACCGCGCTGCGGGAAGCCGT
>JAJUKC010000070.1 GCA_029264995.1 Marinobacter sp.
AGACACGATGGTCTGCCAGTCAGAGTGGCCGAAAGGCGTGTAGTTGATCATGATGTCGCCGGCGGCCACACCTTTGTCTTTCAGGTAGGTTTCCAGAATCTTGTTGGTGGTGCGCGGGTAAACGTAATCCGTGCCCGCCAGAACCCAGCGCTCAACCCCCAGATCGTTCATCAGGTAATCCACCGCGGGAATCGCCTGCTGGTTGGGCGCCGCACCGGTGTAGAACACGTTTTCAGACGATTCCTCGCCTTCGTACTGAACCGGGTAGAACAGCAGACCGTTCAGTTCCTCTACCACCGGCAGAACGGATTTACGGGACACCGAGGTCCAGTTACCGAAGATCACGTCGACCTTTTCTTTCTCCAGCAGCTCACGGGCTTTCTCCGCGAACAGCGGCCAGTTGGAAGCCGGATCAACCACCACCGGCTCCAGCTGGCGGCCAAGTACACCACCGGCGGCGTTCTGCTTTTCAATCAGCATCAGCATGGTGTCTTTCAGCGCGGTTTCACTGATGGCCATGGTGCCGGACAGGGAATGGAGAATACCCACCTTGATGGGGTCTTCGACGGCAAACGCGGTATTGATGAAACCGAAAGAGACAGACAGCGCCAATGCAGAGAGGCCCAGTTTCACGTGTTTTTTGATGCTCATGTTGTGCGTCCTTTTCGTTGGGTTATGAGTCGTCAAACGCAAACAGCCAATTGCATCCGCCGTTCCAACAACTAGAAAAGCACAAATAAAACATCATGTTAAACAACAAAAAACATGCCCGAACCGGCTCTGCAATGAATTGGTGCGCCGTTTCAGGCCCCAATCCGGTGCTTCGGCCAACCCGCCGCACCAAATTGGTGCGCGACATCTAAAGCCCACTGCACCATCTGGTAGCGCCCTGATTTTCAGGCAACAAATTGCCCGCAAAACGCCCTGAAAACAATGAATTCAGGTTCACCGCAAAACTCACAGCTCTGTGGGATATCTCGCACAAACCATCTGGCGGATGTCCGATTTTGCGAAATTTCATCCTCCGTAGAATGGTCACTGTCAGGGATGACAAGCCAGCACGGACGTTGGCTCACGGATGAGAACTCCACGGATTCGGAGTTGCCCGATGGATAAGGGCTACAGGGATGACTGCAAGGATGAAGTGCTCAGGATGATGCGCAGCCTGATGGATCAGGCAGGGGTCAGCCACGGAATTTGGGGACTACACGGACAGTAGTCCCTTTCCGTGCACTAAATCGCTTTCGTACCCGCCTTGCCCTTTTTGTTCTGCACCGTTTCGAATCACCAATAGTCTCAATGGTTTGTCGCGCCTGACTGTTCATAACAACGTTATTACACTCAGGAGTTCTCCGATGAAACCAACCTCATTTCTGGCCACCCTTGTTCTGTTTTTCAGCCTGATCTCCGGCTCCGCTGCCTTTGCCAGCGAGCAGCCCGCCGTGAACATCAACACCGCCGATGTAGCCACTCTGGCTTCTCTGAGCGGCGTGGGTGAGAGCAAGGCCCAGGCTATTATTGAATACCGCGAAGCCAACGGCCCCTTCGACAGCATTGAGGCACTGGCCGATGTGAAGGGTATTGGTGCGCGTACGGTTGAAAAGAATGCCGACCGCCTCACCGTGAAATAAGCCCCGGGGCAGCCTCGCTGCCCCTCCCCTTTCCCCTATGGCGCGACGCCACTGCCACTGCTAACCTTGCCCGCTTGTTTCTCCAACCCGGCAGTTTGTGATGATTCACGGAGCACTTCTTATTGCCCTGGCCTCTTTGCTGTGGGCCACAACGGGGATTGTTGCCAAGTTTCTGTTCAACGGTACGGAACTGGAGGCCATCACCCTCGGTTTTTTACGCCTGGTGGTTGCGCTGCCATTCTTCTGGCTATTGATGCGGCGCGAGCAACGGCAGCTGGTGGCCCGAAACCCCGGCCAGACGGTACCCGGCAGCTCTTTGCGTTCTCTCAGCGGCAAGGCCATGATCACCCTAACCGCCCTGGGGCTGTTCCAGGCGTTTTACCAGGGCAGCTATCTGCTGGCCGTAGACCTGACCGGGGCCGGCATTGCCACCCTGATATCCCTGTGCCTGCCACCGGTTCTGGTGGCGATTCTGGCTGCCCCACTACTGGGCGAGAAACCTGGGCTGCTGACCGTACTGGCCGCCGTTGCTGCGATTCTGGGCACGGGTATGCTGGTGGTCAGTGACATGGACACAGCCGGCACCCTGCGGCTGGCCGGCATTCTGATGGCACTGCTGGCGGCGGCGGTATACACCGGCTTCACCCTCACCAGCCGCTACAACTCAACGGGCACACCGGTGTTTACCACCGCCTTTATCTGCTTTGGTACCGCCGCACTGCTGCTGTTGCCAGTGGTGGCCTTGAGTGGCGGCTTTGCAGGGCTGGAAACCATGGGGTTAAAGCACTGGCTGATGGTGTTGTACATCGGTGTGGTGCCCACCTGCATTGGCTATTTGCTGTTCTTTACCGGGATGAAAACCACGCCGGCGACGGTATCCAGCATTGTGGTGGTGCTCGAACCTTTGTTTATTGCCTTGCTGGCCTGGCTGATTCTGGGAGAGGAACTGGGGCCGATTGGTGTTGCCGGCGCGTTCATACTGACGGTGGCGGTGATTGTCGCCTCGCGCTATGGCAAGGCGCCCGGCGCCAGCCAGGAAAGCTGAACGCCGGGGTCAGGAACAGCTGGAGGATCAGCTGTCCTTGCGCTGTTTTTCCAGCATGTCCGGCTGCAGGATCTCAATCCAGTAGCCGTCCGGGTCTTTGATGAAGGCCAGGCCTTTCATTTTGCCGTCGTCCGGTTTTTTCACGAATTCCACGCCCAGCTTTTCGAAGCGCTCACAGGCAGCGTAGACATCGGGCACGGCAATGCCGATATGGCCGAAGCCCTGGGGCTCACCATTGCCGTTGTGGTAGGCAAAGTCGGCATCGTCTTCGGTGCCCCAGTTATGGGTAAGCTCCAGCATCGCTTCCCGGCCAAAGGTGTAGGTAGTCCGGTGGCCATCATCGTTTGGCACAAACTGAGCCTGCTTGTCGTCCAGGTAGCCCAGGAAGTAGAGCGTAAACTTCATCTCCGGGAAATCCAGCTTGCGAACCAGGCGCATGCCCAGTACCCGGGTGTAGAAGTCCATCGAACGCTCGGGCTCCTTGATGCGCATCATGGTCTGGTTAAAGACATAGCCTTCGGTTTCGGGAACGGGGTCATCGTACAGGCCCGGGGCCTGCTCAAAATGCTTGGGCATGTTGGTTTCCCTTATGTTTGGAGGATTCAAGCCATATACCTGCGTGCTACACAGGCAGATTTCAAGGTAGTGACCGGCATTACTCCGGCTGTGCTACACTCCCGCCGTTACCAGTTTGTCTAACAACCCGACAGTGAGCAGACAGAGCCCTCTATGGACTTTCAGGTGCCCAATACTCTGGCAGAACAGATTGCCAATTTCCTGGCCGAGCGCATCATGACCGGGCAGATCCGCCCCGGAGAGCGCATTCAGGAAGCCACGCTGGCCAACGAACTGAAAGTCAGCCGGGCCTCGGTTAAAGAAGCGCTCTACACTCTGGAGCGCTGGCACCTGGTGGAAATCACACCAAGGAAAGGCGCTTCAGTAACCCAGCTGAATGCTGAATACGCGTCGGAGCTCTACGACGTCTATATGCATTTGCTGATGATGCTGGCTTCGCGCCTGTGCGAGCGCTGGCAGGAGGCTGACAAAGACCGTTTACTGGTTGCGGTATCGCAGGTGGTCGAACGGATAAAAGAACCCCAACCCAATATCACCCGGGTGGTGGAAGCCAGCTTTAACGTGATGGAAGCTTGCTGCCAGGTCGTCGCCAACCCCTACCTGACCGAAGCGCTGTCCAACTTCAAACCTGCCGTGAGCCGAGCCTATTACCTTGGAGCAGACCGATACCGTAAGGGCCTTGCAACCACCAGTACGTTTTTCTCGGAGTTGCCCCAGGCGGTGTTGGCGAGGGATGCGACCAAAGCCACTGAGCTGATCCGAGGCTTCGCCGAGCATCAGAAAAACCTCATCCGCCAGGCACTGGATTGAAGCACCAGTCACGACCGTTCAGGTTGTGACCAGCCTCACAGATCACCCCCGCCTTCAGGCTTAAAGTAACAATGTGTAACTTTTAACGACCGCAGCTCTGGTTGTGTTGTCCCTGCGGCTGATCAGCACACGTCAGGTGTTCTGAATCAATCAATAACAACAAATCGTCGAATGAACCGGGGCCAACATGTCTTTCCTCATTCCTGAGGCCAGAAGATCCCTCGCCTGCCTGAGCCTGATGGCCGGCGCTTCATTAGCATTGCCTGCCATGGCCGAATTCCAGCCGCTGGATGACTCAACCCTGGCGGGTGTGACCGGCCAGGCCGGGGTCACCATTGAACTGGAAACCAAGCTCAATATTGATCACCTGATCTGGACCGATGAAGGTTCCCTTGGAATAAACGGCCTGAGACTGTCCGGCCAGAACGATACCGTGCTGGACAACATGAAGCTGACCATCGATATCGCGGGCAGTGGCGAAGTTCTGGAGCACGGTTTCTCCGAGATAGCACGCCGCGCCAACGCTGGCCTGCTCGATACCAGTAATCCCGATGTCGCGGACGCGCTGGCGAAATATTCCGTCGGTGGCAGTTTCGGCAAACAGTTCGACAGCGGCGACCTGGTGATCCATCTGGGGGCCAGCGATTACGGAGACCCCACCAGCCTGACCGACTATCTGCAGGCGGTAGATTTCGAACTAGCCATCGACAGCATCACCACCACCGGCAGTGAAGGCAGCGCCAGTCTGTTCTCAAACATCCTGCTGCAGGGCTACATCGGCCCCACCGATCTGGTTATCCGCAATAACGGCGGCGCCACGCGCACCCTGGCCAATGGCAACGTGGTGTCCGGCTCCGAACTGCAGCTCGATACCCATTTCGAAATCAGCAACGGTAGCCTGAACTGGGACGCAGCCGACGTGATCCTGCTGTTCAACTTCGCCGCCGTTGGCATTGAAGGGCTGCAAATCCATAACCGCCGTGGCGCCGATACCCTGGGGCACTTTGGTATGGCCCATGCCAAAGCCAACCTGTCCCAGGGCACCAGTGCCGCTTCTGGCAAAGAAGGCCTTTCTGTACACGATGTGGAATTCCGGGCTGATATCGACATGCCGGTATTCCGCATGGGTGACACCAGCATCGGCTCGGTTCAGTTCACAGACTTTGCCATCACCAACACCACCCTGATGGTGTACGGCCACTGAGCCAAACTGGACAAGCACTGCCCTGCACAGGGTACACTGCCCGCCACCAACAGACGGGCAGAGCATGACCAACAGCACTGACAGCAACTACCAGAAACGGACTTCCTGGCGACGGCTTACGGCCTTCGCCCTGTTGTTTGTGGCCATGACCGGTGCCGGCCTGTATGCGGTTTACGACCGCTTCGCCGGCCGCAGTTTCCAGTTCGACGATCGCCTGCTTTCTCCCACTCTGCTGCTGCCGGTCGCGGCCCTGCTGGTTATCTATTTCATGGCCGATGGCCTGCGCCTGCACTACACCCTCAAGGCTTTGGGGCACCGGTTGCCATTGCGCAAGATCTTCCGGCTGGTGTTCATTAATCTGTTTTTCTCCAACGTAACGCCCATGGCCACCGGGGGCGGGTTTGCCCAGATCTGGTATCTCACCCGCCATGGGGTGCCCGTGGCCCGCGCCACGGCGGCCACCACTATCCGCACGGTACTCGCGGTGGCGTTCATTTTCTCACTGACACCGGTCTTTCTATTGAGCCTGGAGGCCCTGGACGGCGGCATCTGGTCGTCCGGTATCGGCACCGCACTGGCGGTGTTTGTGTCGCTCTATCTGGGATTCTTTGCCGTGCTGCTGTTCCGGACACGCTGGATGATCCTGCCGTTGAGCGCTCTTGTCGCAGGCCTGCGCAAGGCACATCTGATCAACCACCGCCGGCACGACCGCTGGCAGTTCAAATTACGGCGGGAAATGCTGCGGTTTGCCCTGTGTTTCAGCGAATACCTCCGTGGCGCGCCACGGGACGTGCTGCTGTCGGTGGTGTTCACCGCCGTGTTCCTGCTCAGCCTGTTCAGCTTTCCCGCCCTGCTGATTCACGGCCTGGGCTATGAGGTGGATTACCTGACCACTCTGGGCTTGCTGGTGGTAACCACCTTCATCATGTATTTCTCCCCCACCCCCGGGGCCTCTGGCATATCGGAAGGCGTGTTCGGCAGTTTCTTCCGAGATATCCTGTCGGGCAATCACCTGGTGCTGGTCACTATTGCCTGGCGTTTTCTCACTATCTACCTGGGCATGCTCATCGGTTTGCTGGTGATGCAGAGGGAACTGATCAAAAGCCACCGGAGGCCGGAATGATCCGTCGTAACCCGCTTAAACTGCTGTTCTATCTGTGCCTGGCCATTGTGGTGGCGCTGGTGGGCTACAAGGTGTACCTGAATTTCTTCAAACAGGACTTTGAGGCCCTGCACAGCGAGCAGGTTGAACGCATCCACCAACGAACTCCGCCAGGCTCCGGTATCCGTTTTGCGGTGGTGGGCAACATCAACAATTCTGTGGGCATCTTCGAGCGCCGGTTTATCCCGACCCTGAATCAGGCCGGTGTGGACTTTCTGGTGTCGTCCGGCAATGCCGTGAGCGGCGGTGGCGAGGATAAATACCGGGCACTGTATGGCACTCTGAGCCACCTGGACATTCCCTATCTGCTCACCTTCGGCCCCCACGAATACGAGGATTTTGGCAGTTTCCGGTTCTACGATCATTTCGGGCCCCATTTCTACAGCGTGCGGGCCGGCAACACCCGCCTGATCTTCCTGGACAGTACCGGCAAAACACCCTGGCGCTGGCAGATGCGCTGGCTCCGGGACCTGCTGGCCCACGACACCAGCAACGCCCATATCCTGTTTATTGGCCACCCGCTTCTGCAACCGGAAACCCCAGCCCTGTTCGACGATGAAGACGACTACCTGCAACCTCCCGCCTTCCGGGAGGAGCTGCTGCAGCTGATTCGGGAGCAAGGCATCGACCTGGTGTTTTCGGCCAACCTGTCGCTCTTTGACGAGCAGGTGGTGGATGGCACGCCCTTCATCACCACCGGGGGTGCCGGCGGGCTGGTGCTGAATACGGAGGATAGCTTCTACCACTACGTGGACGTGCGGGTCTCTCCAGACGGCGACGTCAGCTACCAGATGGAGCGTCTGGAAGTGGGCCAGCATCCGGTCTGGAAGCGGCTGGAGAGCTTGTGGTTCTTCGTGTATTCCCTGTTCTACACCGGCTATCTGAACTTCATCCTGATCGTCTCGGTGTTTCTGGCGCTCACCATCAAGCTTTACCAGATCATCTTCATCGGCAAGGACTATTACCCGGATTACGATCTGGACCCCACTCCGTGGCTGGAAAAGCCGTTGCGGGTCACCATGTTCACCAACAACTATCTGCCTTTCATTGGCGGGGTTCCGATTTCCATTGAACGGCTGCGCCGGGGGCTGGAACATCTAGGGGATAGCACCCAGATTGTCGCGCCCCGGTATCGCGACCAGCCCAGCCATGAAGATGCGGTAGTGCGGGTACCATCACTGCTGGCCATGGGCGAGAAACGGGAATTCCGTCTGGCCAATATTTTCCTGGCCCGTATCCGCAAGCAGGTACGGGCCTTCCGGCCGGATGTGATTCACCTGCATCATCCGTTCTGGCTGGGTAGTCTGGGGCTGTTTATGGCCCGTCAGCTGCGCATCCCGGCCATCTATACCTATCACACCCGTCTGGAGCACTACGCTCACTTTGTCCCCCTGCCCGGGATGCTGTTCCGGAACCTGATTTCCCACGCTCTGATCAAACGCTTCGCCAACCGCTGCGATGGCGTGATCGTACCGACTTACTCCACCGAGGAATACCTGCGGATGATCGGGGTGACCACGCCCACCTTCGTACAACCCACCGGTATCGAGTACGAGCGTTTCCAGGCTGTGAAGCCCGCAGACGTGGAGGCACTCCGGAAAAAACTGGGGCTGAGCAACGAGAAGGTCTTTATCAGCGTGGCCCGGCTTTCCAACGAGAAGAACATCGACTTCATGATCGAAGCCATCGACCGGCTGCGGCAGGAAAGCGACGTGCCATTCCGGTTCCTGATGATTGGCGATGGCCACCAGCGGGACCGACTGCAGAAGAAGATTGACAGCCTGGAGCTGGGCTCGCACTTCACCCTGGTGGGGGCAGTTCAGCCAGAGGAGATGGCACTCTGGTACAACCTTGGCGATGCCTTCCTGTTTGCTTCCAAATCCGAGACCCAGGGGATGGTGATTCTGGAAGCCATGTCTGCCGGGCTGCCGGTGGTAGCGGTTCGCTCCAGCGGCATTGAAGACGTGGTTCGGGACGGCCTGAACGGCTACAAGACCCCGGAAAACCAGGCCCGCTGGATTGAGAAAGCCCAACGGCTGCTTGAGGACGACAAACTGCGCTCCGAGCTGTCGGACAAAGCCCGGGCGTTTGCCGCGGATTATTCCATTGAGCAATTTGCCAGGGATGTCCGGGGCGTTTACGCAACCAGTCTGGCGGCCCGGGAGAAACGCCGTAAACTCTCTTCGTAACCACCTTGGGTACGTTGCCCTGATCGGTTTACACTGAATGGACGTAAGCGGTATCAGTAACGTCACTTTTGTGTATTGGAGAAGCCTGTGAGCGGTATACCGGTTGGCATCAGCACCTGCCTGTTGGGCAAGGAAGTTCGGCACGACGGCGGCCACAAACACTCCCGCTACTGCACCCAGGTGCTGGCAAAGCACTTCGAGTTCAGGTCTATCTGCCCGGAACTTGAAGCCGGCCTCGGCGTTCCCCGCCCCGCCATTCATCTGCGGGAGCATGAAGACGGTCTTCATCTGGTGGAAAGCAAGGGCAGCAAAGACCACACCGAAGGCATGCAGAACTTCATTGCCGAGGTACTTCCCTCGCTGGCCAACCTTCGCGGCTACATCCTGATGGCGAAATCGCCCAGTTGCGGCATGGAGCGCATCAAGATTCACAACGCCGAAGGCAGTTTCATGCACAGGGATGGCCGCGGTATGTTCGCCGAGGCGCTGATGAAAGCCTACCCGCTGATGCCGGTGGAAGAGGAAGGCCGCCTGCACGATGACATGCTGCGGGAAAACTTCATTGAACGGGTATTTGCCTACGACGACTGGATGCAGAACGTGGCAGGCGAAAACCTGACCAAGCAGGCGCTGATTGATTTCCACACCCGCCACAAGTTCACGCTGCTGGCTCATTCAGAAAAGATCTACCGGCAACTGGGCCCGATGCTGGGCGACCTCAAATCCGAACCTCTGGAACAGATTGCCGACCGCTATATCCATCAGTTCATGGAAGCCATGACCCAACGGGTAAGCCGTGGCTCGCATGTGAATGCCATGCAGCATCTGCTGGGTTTTCTGAAAGAAGGCATGTCGGCCGAGGAAAAAACCGTTCTGCTGGAGCAGATCGAAGCCTATCGGCGTGGTGAGATACCTCTGGTGGTGCCCATGACGCTGCTGCGCCTGGCCCAACGCAAGGAACCGGTAGACTACCTGCACTCCCAGAAATACCTGACGCCCTACCCGGACGAACTGGGCCTTAGAAATAACGTGTAACCCCAAAAACAAACGGGGCAGAGGATTATTCCCCTGCCCCGTATTTGTTTGTGGCTACCGGGTGTGTCAGAACCCGTACAGCAAAGACAACGAGGTTTCTGTGTCAGTCTTGTCGGTACCGGCGGGCGCATCGGATACATGCTTTACCCGGAACGCCGCTTTCATCGACAGCGACCCCACGATACTGGTCTGCAGGGCCGTTTCGGACTGGCTGATGGTGTTGTTCTCATCCAGTCCAATTTCGGTACTGAGCTTCTGCCGGAACAGGGCGGTGTCCGATAAGGCGTAGTCGAAATGGGCGGCTAATCTTGCGATCGCTTCCTTTTCGGCGTCGTCGCCATCGTCATTCACTTCTTCAAGCTTGTTATACCGATAACCCAGGCCTCCAGAAAGGTCGAGGAACGATCGCTCCCCCACCTGCCAGACTCGGTTTCCGTAACCAGTGCTCAAGGTAGACTCAAAGTCGTAACCGGAGAAACGATCGTCTTCCCAGGAACCTCTGACAAACCAGTATTGTTGCTCATCGAACTTGTAGTCGGATTCCAGCGCAGCCTGATACTCCTCTGCCGTGGTTTCTTCATCGGCTTCAGTGTACCGGGAACTGAACTCGCCGGTATTCCGCCACATCGTTGTCTCATGTTTGAGAGCCAGCCGACCATTCACCTTGGTTTCTTCGGTGTTGCCAGAGGTCAGCAAAATGCCAAGTTCAGCTTCACCTTCGACGTTGCCGCTTTCCTGGGCCCAGGCCACGGGGGCCACCACCAGGCAGGCAACCGCCAGGGGTTTTCTGATCAACATACTATCTCCTTACTCAGGGGCTGTTAATTCACAGCAGACTTACGCTGCTTTTCCCCCTCCAGACTCCTGCGCGCCTGCGCTTCCCGTTCGGCCTTCTTGCGGGCCTTTCGCTCAGCAATAATGCGTGCGGCCTCGCCGCCGACGTGTTCTTCTCCCCGCTCTCGGGCCAGGCGCATCTGGCGCTCACGCTCCTTGAAACGGGCTTTCTGTTCTTCGGTCAGGCTGTCGATGCACTGGTGGCAACTGACACCCTGTTCGTATTCCGGGCGCTGTTTGTCGGCCTCGGTAATCGGCCGGCGACAGGCGTGGCACTGGTCGTACTCGCCGCGCTCCAGGTTGTGATTCACCGTTACCCGGTCATCGAATACGAAACACTCACCCTGCCACAAACTCTGCTCCTGGGGAACCTCTTCCAGGTACTTCAGGATGCCGCCCTTGAGGTGATACACCTCTTCGAAGCCCTGCTCTTTCAGATAAGCCGTAGACTTCTCGCAGCGGATACCGCCGGTGCAGAACATGGCAACTTTCTTATGCTTCTGCGGGTCGAGGTTCTGCTTCACATACTCGGGAAACTCGCGGAAGGTGTCAGTGGCCGGATTGACGGCGTTTTTGAAAGTGCCGATCTCGACTTCGTACTGGTTACGGGTGTCGACCAGCAGCACTTCCGGGTCTGAAATCAGGTCGTTCCATTCTTTGGGGTCTACGTAGGTACCAACCACCCGTTTCGGGTCGATGCCTTCTACGCCCATGGTGACGATTTCTTTCTTGAGTTTGACCTTGGTGCGCTTGAACGGCTGGAATTCCACGAAGGATTCTTTGTAATCCACGCCTTCAAAGCGGTCGTCGCTGGCGATCCAGGTTTTGACGGCGTCGATGCCTTCACGGCTGCCGGCGATGGTGCCGTTGATGCCTTCACGGGCCAGCAGCAGGGTGCCGTGGACGCCTTTTTCCAGCATCAGGTTCAGCAAGGGCTGGCGTAGATCTTTGTAATCATTGAGGACTGCGAACTTGTAGAGTGCGCAGACGACGATTTCGTTGCTCATGGTTTTCTCCTGCGGGCCGGATCGTAAATCCGGAGCATGGTTTGATCATTGTCACGGCCGGTGGGCGCGAGGGGGCAAAGTTTAATCAACCGCGCCCCCGATGCAAGTTGGGGATGGCCGCATTACTCCGCTTTGGCCAACTCCCGTTCTACAACCGCCGACAACTGGCCCCAGCCGGGCCGGGTCAACTGGATGTTATCGACCATGACGGTCGGCGTGCTGGCAACCCGGAGCTGGACGGCCACTTGCAGGCTTTGCTCGACGGCTTCCCGATGCAGTTCGGTTTCCATGCAGCGGCGAAAGCGGCGTTCTTCCAGGCCAAGGTCGTTGGCGTAGCGGGTGAAGGTGGCCGTCGGATCGTTGGAGCCACTCCAGTCCAACTGGGAACCGTAAAGTTTGTCGTGCATGGCCCAGTACTGGTCCTGATCACCCGCACAACGGGCGGCCAGGGCGGCGGGCATGGCGTTCTGGTGCTGGCGCAGTGGCAAATCGAAATAGACGAAGCGGACTTTGCCTGTTTCCACATATTCCTTCTTCAGGCGCTGGCTGGCTTCGGCGAAGCGGGCGCAGGCCGGGCACTGGTAGTCGGCGAACTCGCGAACGACAACCGGAGCATCTTCGTTGCCAACGGAAATGCCGTACTGGTCAACAATGGCCGGGAATTCATCGGCGTTGGGGGCC
>JAJUKC010000081.1 GCA_029264995.1 Marinobacter sp.
GCTGCGCGAAGAGGGCTACCGGGTTATCCTGGTGAACTCCAACCCGGCCACCATCATGACCGACCCGGCCATGGCCGATGCCACCTACATCGAGCCGATCACCTGGAAGACGGTCGAAAAGATCATCGAAAAGGAAAAGCCGGACGCCCTGCTTCCCACCATGGGTGGTCAGACTGCACTGAACTGTGCGCTGGACCTGGAAAAGCACGGCGTGTTGGAGAAGCATGGCGTTGAAATGATCGGCGCCAACGCTGACACCATCGACAAGGCCGAAGACCGCGACCGCTTCGACAAGGCCATGAAGAAAATCGGTCTGGAGTGCCCGCGCGCGGCCATCGCTCATTCCATGGACGAAGCCTGGAAGATCTCGGAAGACATCGGCTTCCCGTGCATCATCCGTCCATCGTTCACCATGGGTGGTTCCGGCGGTGGTATCGCCTACAACAAGGACGAGTTCGAGGAAATCTGTACTCGTGGCCTGGACCTGTCGCCGACCAACGAGCTGTTGATCGACGAATCCCTGATCGGCTGGAAAGAGTACGAGATGGAAGTTGTTCGCGACAAGAACGACAACTGCATCATCGTCTGCGCCATCGAGAACTTCGACGCCATGGGCGTGCACACCGGTGATTCCATCACGGTGGCCCCGGCCCAGACCCTCACCGACAAGGAATACCAGATCATGCGGAACGCCTCCCTGGCGGTGCTGCGTGAGATTGGTGTGGAAACCGGCGGTTCCAACGTCCAGTTCGGCATTAATCCGGACACCGGCCGCATGGTGGTGATCGAGATGAACCCCCGGGTGTCGCGTTCATCCGCACTGGCGTCCAAGGCCACCGGCTTCCCGATCGCCAAGGTGGCGGCCAAGTTGGCGGTGGGTTACACCCTGGACGAACTGCAGAATGAAATCACCGGCGGCGTCACCCCGGCCTCGTTCGAGCCGTCCATTGATTACGTGGTTACCAAGATTCCCCGGTTTACCTTCGAAAAATTCCCCCAGGCCGACGCCCGCCTGACCACCCAGATGAAATCTGTGGGTGAGGTTATGGCCATTGGCCGGACCTTCCAGGAATCGGTGCAAAAGGCATTGCGTGGCCTGGAAGTGGGTTCCGAAGGTTTCGATGAAAAGCTGGAAGAGCTGGACTCCGAGAACAGCCGCGAAACCCTGATCCGGGAGCTGAACGTACCCGGTGCCGAGCGTATCTGGTACATCGGCGATGCGTTCCGCGCCGGCATGACCGTGGACGAAGTGTTCCGCCACACCAAGGTAGACCCTTGGTACCTGGTGCAGATCGAGGACATCGTGCGCGAAGAACAGGCCCTCAAGTCGGCCGGTAAGGCCGATATCGACAAGGCCACCCTGTTCCGCCTCAAGCGCAAGGGCTTCTCCGATGCCCGCCTGGCCAAACTGCTGGGTATTTCCGAAGTCAGCCTGCGCAAGCTGCGTCACGACCTGGGCATTCGCCCGGTGTACAAACGTGTCGATACCTGTGCGGCGGAATTTGCCTCTGACACTGCCTATATGTACTCCACTTACGAGGAAGAGTGCGAGGCGGAGCCATCAGACCGCGAAAAGATTGTGGTCATCGGCGGTGGCCCCAACCGGATCGGTCAGGGCATCGAATTCGACTACTGCTGTGTGCACGCGGCTCTGGCCATGCGTGAAGACGGCTACGAAACCATCATGATCAACTGCAACCCGGAGACCGTGTCGACCGATTACGACACCTCCGACCGGTTGTACTTCGAGCCGATCACCCTGGAAGACGTGCTGGAAATCATCAACGTCGAGAAGCCCAAGGGCGTGATTGTCCAGTACGGCGGTCAGACTCCGCTGAAACTGGCCCGTGGCCTGGAAGCCGCCGGTGTGCCCATCATCGGCACCAGCCCGGACGCCATTGACCGCGCCGAAGACCGCGAGCGCTTCCAGCAGATGATCCAGCGTCTGGGTCTGAAGCAGCCGGAAAACGCCACTGTGCGCAGCCACGAGGAAGGCATCGTGGCGGCCCGCGAGATTGGCTACCCGCTGGTGGTGCGCCCGTCGTACGTGCTGGGTGGCCGGGCCATGGAAATCGTCTATGACGAAACCGAACTGGTGCGCTACATGCGTAACGCGGTGCTGGTCTCCAATGACAGCCCGGTTCTGCTTGATCACTTCCTGAATGCTGCCATCGAGGTGGATATCGATGCCATCAGTGACGGCACTGATGTTGTGATCGGCGGTATCATGCAGCACATTGAGCAGGCCGGTGTTCACTCTGGTGATTCCGCCTGCTCCCTGCCGCCGTACAGCCTGAGCAAGCAGGTACAGGACGACATGCGCGAGGCCGTGAAGAAAATGGCCATCGAGCTGGATGTTATCGGCCTGATGAACGTGCAGCTGGCCTATCAGGACGGCGAGATCTACGTGATCGAAGTGAATCCCCGGGCTTCACGTACCGTGCCGTTCGTGTCCAAGGCCATTGGGGTGTCGCTGGCGGCGGTCGCGGCCCGGGTTATGTCCGGCAAGAGCCTGAAAGAACTGAACTTCACTCAGGAAATCGTGCCGACCTACTACGCGGTGAAAGAGTCGGTGTTCCCGTTCAACAAGTTCCCGGCCGTGGACCCGATCCTCGGGCCGGAAATGAAATCCACCGGTGAGGTGATGGGCCTGGGCGACAGCTTTGATGAAGCCTTTGCCAAGGCCGCTCTGGCCGTGGGCGAGCGCTTGCCGGCCCAGGGCGTGGCCTTCATGTCTGTGCGCGATGTCGACAAGCCGGGTGCGGCCAGTGTCGCCCGCGACCTGGTGGATGCTGGCTTCAAGATTATTGCCACCACCGGCACCGCCAAAGCGCTGGAGGCCGAAGGCATTGCCGTTGAAAGGGTGAACAAGGTTCGCGAGGGTCGCCCGCACATTGTGGATGCCATCAAGAATGGTCAGGTTCAGCTGATTATCAATACCACGGAAGGTCGCAAGGCGATTTCTGACTCGGCGCAGATTCGCCAGTCTGCCTTGCAGACCAAAGTAACCTACACAACCACACTGGCAGGTGGCGAAGCTTTCTGTCGGGCCATCAAATTTGGCCCGGAGCGCACCGTTCGTCGCCTCCAGGAACTACACGCAGGAAAGTAAGGCTATGGCTGACAGAGTACCGATGACCAAGACGGGCGAAGCCCGTCTGCGTGAGGAGCTGAAAAAGCTGAAGTCCGAGGATCGGCCGCGGGTGATTGCGGCCATTGCCGATGCCCGTGAGCACGGTGATCTGAAGGAAAATGCTGAGTACCATGCGGCCCGGGAGCAGCAGAGCTTTATCGAAGGTCGCATCCAGGAAATCGAAGGCAAGCTTTCCGTGGCCCAGGTGATTGATGTGACCGCCATGGAGAACACCGGTAAGGTGATCTTTGGTACCACCGTGCATCTGGTCAACATGGAAACCGACGAAGAGGTTACCTACCAGATCGTGGGTGAAGATGAGGCGGACATCAAGGCTGGCAAGCTGTCGGTGTCCTCGCCGATCGCCCGCGCACTGATTGGTAAGAACGAAGGTGATGTGGTGGCGATCCGCATCCCCTCAGGTACCGTGGAGTACGAGATTTCCGAAGTGGAATATATCTGACTCGGTTGTGCTGATCGGGCACAAAGAAAAAGCCGGCTCTGGGGAACCAGGCCGGCTTTTTCGCGTCTTAGCTAGCGCTTATTTGTTGCGCAGCAGATTCGACAGCTTGGGGTTCGGCTTCTTGGCCCGGCGCAGAATGACGGCGATTTTGCCGATCGTCTGTACCAGCTCGGCGCCGGAACTTTCGCACAGGGCCTGAATGGCTTCCTGGCGGACTTCGCGATCCTGGCTGGCAACTTTGATCTTGATCAGCTCATGGTCGTTCAGGGCACGGTCCAGTTCGTCCTGCAGCCCTTCAGACAGGCCTTTGTCGCCAACGATGATGACGGGCTTCAGGTTGTGGGCAATAGCCCGGTATTCCCGGCGCTGTTCCGGTGACAGACTCATGATGTAATCTCTTAATAGGTGCAATTAACAAAAGGTCAGCGGTGAATCCGCTGGCAATCACGTATAATTCAGCGATTGTAACAGATAGCGACTCATGACAAATGGCCGTATTCACGTACAGAGGGTGTTGTAATTCCGGTCAGAGCGTCCCATATAGGTAGTATCGCGATCGGTTCCGGATGGGCCGTTTCTGGTTTACCGGCGTACAATTGGTGTAAGGTGTCGGAAAAGGGTTGGCGGCCTTCAGGCGCTGATCCTGCAATTCACAGGTGATGATCCTTGAACGATATGGCAAAAAATCTGGTTCTCTGGCTAATCATAGCCGCCGTGCTGCTGATGGTGTTTCAGAATTTCTCTCCCACCACCACCGGCCAACAAGTTAACTACTCCCAGTTTGTCGAGATGGTCCAGCAGGGCCAGGTGCGGCAGGTGACCATTGATGGTCTGCAGGTGCAGGGTGTCCGCAACGACGGTTCCCAGTTCCAGAGCATCCGGCCACAAGTGTCTGACAACAAGCTGATGGATGACCTGCTCGCCAACAACGTCGAAGTGATCGGCAAGGAGCCCGAGCGCCAGAGCCTGTGGACGCAGCTGCTGGTGGCAGCGTTCCCGATTCTGATCATCATCGCATTGTTCGTGTTCTTCATGCGCCAGATGCAGGGCGGCGGTGGCGGCAAAGGCCCCATGTCGTTCGGCAAGAGCAAAGCGCGCCTGATGAGTGAAGACCAGATCAAAACCACGTTTTCCGATGTCGCGGGTGTCGACGAAGCCAAAGAAGACGTGAAAGAGCTGGTGGATTTCCTCCGGGATCCCAGCAAGTTCCAGCGCTTGGGTGGTCGCATCCCGAAGGGGGTACTGATGGTTGGTCCTCCCGGTACCGGTAAAACCCTGCTTGCCAAGGCCATCGCGGGCGAGGCCAAGGTGCCGTTCTTCTCTATCTCCGGCTCCGACTTCGTGGAAATGTTTGTGGGCGTGGGCGCCTCCCGTGTTCGCGACATGTTTGAGCAGGCGAAAAAACAGAGCCCCTGCATTATCTTCATCGATGAGATCGATGCGGTTGGCCGTCACCGCGGTGCCGGTATGGGCGGCGGTCACGACGAACGTGAGCAGACCCTCAACCAGCTACTGGTGGAAATGGACGGCTTCGAAGGCAATGAAGGCGTTATCGTGATTGCCGCCACCAACCGTCCGGACGTACTGGACCCGGCACTGCTGCGCCCGGGCCGGTTTGACCGCCAGGTGGTGGTGAGCCTGCCGGACATCATTGGCCGTGAGCAGATTTTGAAAGTGCACATGAAAAAGGTGCCGCTGGCTGATGGCATTGATCCTGCCGTCATCGCGCGGGGTACGCCGGGCTTCTCCGGTGCCGATCTTGCCAACCTGGTTAACGAAGCGGCCCTGTTTGCGGCCCGTCGTAACCAGCGCCTGGTCTCCATGGAAGAGCTGGAGCTGGCCAAGGACAAGATCATGATGGGCGCCGAGCGCAAGTCCATGGTGATGAGTGAGAAGGAAAAGCGGAACACGGCTTACCATGAGTCCGGCCATGCCATTGTTGGCCGCCTGATGCCTGAGCATGATCCGGTCTACAAAGTGAGTATTATTCCTCGTGGCCGCGCCCTGGGTGTGACCATGTTCCTGCCGGAAGAGGACAAGTACAGCCATTCCAAACGCTATCTGATCAGCTCGATCTGTAGCCTGTTTGGTGGCCGTATCGCGGAAGAGCTGACCCTGGGCTTCGATGGTGTCACCACTGGTGCGTCCAACGACATCGAGCGGGCCACGAGCCTGGCCCGGAACATGGTGACCCGCTGGGGGCTGTCCGAGAAGCTTGGCCCTTTGCAGTACGACACCGATAGCGAGGAACCCTTCCTCGGCCGTTCCGCGGGGCAGGCACATACGGTGTACTCGCCGGAGACCGCCCAGCGGATTGACGAGGAAGTTCGCAACATCATTGATGAGTGCTACGAAAAGGCCAAGCAGATCCTGATTGATAACCGGGACAAGCTGGACATGATGGCCGAAGCACTGATGAAGTATGAAACCATCGATCGTTACCAGATTGACGACATCATGGCTGGCAAGGAACCTCGGCCGCCCAAGAACTGGGGTGACAGTGGTCCTGCCGGGGGCGTCAAAGCCGAAGAGCCTGAGCAGGCGCCGGAGCCCAGAAGCTCCGACGATGGCCGGCAGCCCGGCGTAGGGCGTCCTGCCGGCGAGCACTGACGCGCCGTCAAAGCCTGAGTAACTGAATGCGCCGCCCGGGCTCCCGGGCGGCGTTTGTTTTTGTCTCTCCGAAAACTCTGCCTGTGGAAGTCGCGTTATGAAAATGAACTTTGCCGGTCGCGAACTGGATCTGTCTCGGTGCCACGTGATGGGTATTCTGAACGTCACCCCCGACTCGTTTTCCGATGGCGGATATTTTAATTCCAGGGAGGCTGCACTCGTGCGGGCCCGGCAGATGGTCAGCGACGGGGCTACTTTCATTGACGTAGGCGGTGAATCGACTCGCCCCGGTGCAACTGAAGTGTCGACCCAGGAAGAGCTGGACCGCGTGTGTCCGGTAGTTGAAGCCATTGCCAAAGAGCTGGATACCGTGATTTCAGTGGACACCAGCAATCCCGTGGTCATGGCGGAAACCGCCAGGCTGGGTGCTGGCCTGATCAACGATGTCCGCGCCTTGCAGCGCGAAGGCGCGCCCGAAGTGGCGGCAAAAGCCGGCATTCCGGTGTGCATCATGCACATCCAGGGTGAGCCGGATACCATGCAGGACGATCCTCGGTACCGGAATGTACGTCGGGAAGTCAGCTCTTTTCTGACGGAGCGTATGCGAGTGGTTGAGCAGGCCGGTGTTGGTCCCGAAAATATTATTCTTGATCCCGGCTTTGGCTTCGGCAAGAGCGTGGAGCATAATTATCAGCTGCTCGCCAGCCTTGAGCAGTTGCATATTCTCGGGCACCCATTGCTTGTCGGGGTCTCGCGAAAATCCATGCTGGGTGCGGTCACCGGTCGTGATGTGAATGAAAGGTTGCCGGCCAGCCTCGCTGCCGCGACAATATCGGCCATGAAAGGGGCGAGCATCCTCAGGGTGCACGACGTTCGGGAAACTGTGGACGCCGTCAGGATCGTAGCGGCAGTGAAGGAGGCAATCTGATGACCCAGCGCAAATACTTTGGTACCGATGGCATTCGTGGCCGGGTCGGAGACAGTCCGATTACGCCGGAGTTCATGCTGCATCTGGGTTGGGCTGCGGGGCAGGCGTTCAAGCGTGCGGGCCAGCGCAACAGCGTACTGATCGGTAAGGATACCCGGTTGTCTGGCTATATGTTTGAGTCGGCACTGGAAGCTGGTCTGGCGGCGGCGGGTGTTGATGTCAAGTTGCTGGGTCCGATGCCGACCCCCGCGATTGCCTACCTCACTCGTACCTTCCGGGCATCTGCCGGTATTGTCATCAGTGCCTCCCACAACCCTCATCACGATAACGGCATCAAGTTTTTTTCCTCTGCCGGCACCAAGTTGGACGACGCCCTGGAAGCCGAGATCGAGCGCTGGCTGGATCAGCCGATCAAGGTGTGTGAGCCGGAAGAACTGGGCAAGGCGAGCCGGGTAGACGATGCGCCCGGCCGCTATGTTGAGTTTTGCAAGAGTACTGTGCCGAACGAATTTACTCTCGATGGTATGCATCTGGTGCTGGACTGTGCTCACGGTGCTACCTATCACGTGGCGCCGAAAGTGTTCCGTGAGCTGGGGGCAAAGGTGACCGTGATTGGCGCCGAACCGGATGGCCTGAACATCAATCTGAACGTGGGCTCTACTCACCTCGACGCCCTGAAGCAGGCGGTTGCCGAGAAAAAGGCGGATCTTGGGATTGCCTTCGACGGTGACGGCGACCGGGTGTTAATGGTGGACCGGGACGGCTCCGAGGTGGATGGCGACGAGTTGCTGTATATCCTCGCTTCCCAGCGCCAGGCTGAAGGGCGGTTGAACGGTGGTGTTGTTGGCACCTTGATGACCAACCTGGGGGTTGAACTGGCTTTGCGCGAAATCGGCGTAGAGTTCGAGCGCGCGAAGGTGGGCGATCGCTATGTGATGGAGCGCCTGCTGGCCAACAACTGGCTGATCGGGGGCGAAGGTTCCGGGCACATGGTGATCCGGGATTGTACCACTACCGGAGATGGTATTGTTTCTGCCTTGCAGGTCCTGCTGGCAGTGCGGCGGTCCGGCAAAACCATGGAAGAGCTGCGTGCAGGCATGAGCAAACTGCCGCAGAAAATGATCAATGTGCGTGTCGCCGAACGGTTTGATCCTTTAGGGCGGGCGGATATTGTTGAGGCTATGGCGCGGGCAGAGGCTACGTTGGGGGATGCCGGGCGCATTCTGCTTCGGGCATCCGGTACCGAGCCCCTGATCAGGGTGATGGCCGAAGGCCAGAGCGCAGACGATATTACCCGGGTGGTGGAGGAGCTCGCCCGGGTGGTGGAGCGCTCAACACCCTGATTTCGAAGGGTGGTTGTGTACGGCGGTTGACTGCTGTATAGTTCCGCCTCCCTTTTGTTCGGGACTGTCGAGGGCAGAGATGCGTCGCAAAATTGTTGCCGGAAACTGGAAGATGAACGGGTCGAAAGACCTGGTGAAACAGCTGGTTGGCGCAGTTCGCGAGCAGTCTGGCAGTGTTGGCGAAGATGTGGAGGTGGTTATTGTCCCTCCTGCTATCTATCTGGGCCAGGTTGCCGAGCAGGGAGGTGAGCGGATCACTACCGGCGTGCAGAATGTGTCTCAATGGCAATCTGGTGCTTATACGGGAGAGATTTCCGCCGAGATGGCCCGCGATATGGGGTGTGGCTATGCGCTGGTAGGTCACTCCGAGCGCCGGCAATTGTTTGGTGAGACAGATTCCGTGGCAGCCGCCAAGGTTGAGCAGGTTCTGTCGAGCGGTTTGGTTGCGGTGCTGTGTGTTGGTGAAACGCTCGCGGAGCGGGAAGCTGGCAAGGCCGAAGCGGTGGTTGCGGAGCAGGTTCGTAACGGGCTGGCAACTGTAGCTGGCGACCAGTGGTCCAGGGTTGTTGTGGCGTATGAGCCGGTCTGGGCTATCGGAACCGGAAAAACCGCGACAGCAGGCGATGCCCAGGCCATGCATTCGGAAATCCGCAAGGTGCTGGCTGGTATGAATGCGCCGGCTAATGAGATTTCGGTACTTTACGGCGGCAGTGTAAAAGCGGATAATGCGGCCGCTTTGTTTGCAGAGCCGGATATTGATGGCGGTCTCATCGGTGGTGCATCGTTGAAGGCCGAAGAATTTATCAGCATTTGCCGGTCTTTCCCGGCAGGTGTCTAAGCCGACACGTTTACGAGAGTCTGTATGGATTGGTTGGAAACACTGGTAGTTGTTGTTCACGTCGTGATCGCCGTGGCGCTGGTGGGCCTGGTTCTGATCCAGCAGGGCAAGGGTGCAGACGCCGGCGCGGCTTTCGGTGGCGGTGCGTCCCAGACCGTGTTTGGTAGTCAGGGCAGCGGAAGCTTCCTGACGCGGATGACCACCTTTATGGCGGTTATCTTTTTTGTGACAAGTTTTTCGCTGGCAATTTTTGCCAAGCAGCGCGCCGAAGTGGCTGGCGAGGCAGGTATTCCGGTTGTTCAGGAATCGTCTCAGGCAGGTGCGCAAGCTGAACAGGCTCCCTCTGCTGAAGAGCCTGCAGCCAACAGCCAATCCGAGGGCGGGGACACACTCCCCGAACTCGAGTAAAGAATGATGCCCGGGTGGTGAAACTGGTAGACACGCCATCTTGAGGGGGTGGTAGCGAAAGCTGTGCCGGTTCGAGTCCGGCCCCGGGCACCATATTTGAAGAAGACGGCTTGGCAAACCCAGGCCGTTTTTTTTGGTCAGTCCTTGA
>JAJUKC010000113.1 GCA_029264995.1 Marinobacter sp.
AGAGCGCAACACTGGCAGTGTTGAGGTCAGCGGTTCGATCCCGCTTGGCTCCACCAATTTCTAGTCCCCTTCGTCTAGTGGCCTAGGACTCCGCCCTTTCACGGCGGCAACAGGGGTTCGAACCCCCTAGGGGACGCCAATTAGGCTTGACGGTTTAGTCCACCGGATAGCCATCAAAAAAACCGCCTTCGGGCGGTTTTTTTGTGTCTGAACGAATGATCGGCGGGATTCGCGCCGTTTAGGGCGCCGCTCCCGGATGGCCGGCTCAGGCCCGTATGGCAATAGCGCCTTTGCCCACTCCCTCGTAGGCTTTTACCCGGATTTCCTCTCCGGAGAACTCCGCTTTCAGTTTGTCCGCAATGTGGGCGGCAATCAGCTCTACGGTTGTGTCCGTTTCCAGCATGTATACGCGGTGCTCAGGCAGTGTCAGGGCAAAATCACCCTGGTTGGCTTCATACTCGAAGGTGATGTAGGCAACGCCATCCTCACCCACGAACCGGCGAGCCACGTCTTCTTCCGTGCCCACATAAATATCCCGCCAGAGCTTGGCCCAGCGTTCTTCCAGGTCGTAGGCCCGGTGTCCGTTGCGGTCGATGCGGATGGGGGAGCGATGCCCATGCGCAATGCGCTGGCAGTTGCCCAGGTGCTTTTTCAGGCCGTGAACGTAGTGGTAGTAAGCGCCTTCGATGACTTCTTCGCGCAGGTTGATGTCGACGGAGATGACATTGCCGGGCAGAACGGCTTTCAGCTCTTTCTCCAGCAGGGCGGCCACGGCAGACGGGACAACCCTGTCAGAGGACAGCCAGACAACGGCTTCGTCTGGCGAACTATGCTCGATGTGGCCGCCGCCAGTGAGTGCCCAGCGGAAGGTGTTGGGGGCTTCCTCGCTCCATTGCAGGCCTTCGTAGCCCCGGGGGATCACCAACCGGTGGTCAACGCGTTCGTCAATCACCCGTTTAATGGTGCGCTTGACGTTGCTGAAGTCAAAGACCATGCCCTGGTCGTCCAGTTCTCCTCCCAACACCACATCGGCAATCCAGCTTTCGCCAACCAGTCCTCGAGCGGGATCCAGATAGGCGAAATCAATCACAGTGAGGTTGTCGACAAAGAGATGGTTCATGGAGGGTCCGGCGTGGTCAGGTTGCATGATGGCGGAATTCTAGCAAAAATCGCTGCATTCAGCAGTTTCAGGGGGCGCATCATAAACGCGAATCATAGCAGCAAGGATCCGCAGTTTCCGGCATTAGTGCTGGCAGCCGGCCAAGCGAGACGAATGGGGCGGTACAAACAGGTCTTGAAGCTGCCTGATGGCGGTTCATTGCTGGGGCACGCCATTGGTCAGGCGCGGCAGCTATCGGCGCAGGCGTGGGTGGTGGCTGGCGCAGGTTACCCTCTGGTGCGCTTTCGCTGCAATCGGCAACCGGCGCGCTGGGTAGTTAACGAGCGTTGGCGGGAGGGCTTGTCGACGTCGTTGATTGCCGGCCTGCAGGCGCTTTCTCCCACTGCTTTGGGCGTGTTTGTGGTGTTGGCAGACCAGCCCTTGCTGGATAGGGAAGGGCTCAGGCGATTGTCCGCAAATGCCCGGCGGCAGCCTGATGTGCCCTGGGCAGCCAGTTATGGCAAGCGGGTAGGAGTGCCAGCCTGGATTCCCAAAGCGCTCTGGGAGGATCTGTTATCGCTGGAAGGCGATGCGGGGGCTGGGGCGGTTCTGAACCGGGCCGGAGCCTGCCCGGTTGACATAGCCGGGGTGCAACAGGACGTTGACACCCCTCAGGACTGGCAGCAGGTCCGTGGGCAATTAGCCGAACAGGCCGGATAACCAGGCGATTCCTACGCTGAAAATACCCAGACTGATGGCCAGGCCAACGGTATAGATGCGCGAGTTGGCCGAGCGTTGCTGAGACACGTACAGATCGATGGTGCGCTGGGCAATGTCCTCGGCGGTCTCCCGGGAAATCTCGTGGGCCTGCTGAATGGCTTCCGACTGCAGGGTTTGCCAGAACTCGGTGTCGATGGTCTGTACGCTGGTGATGTGATCCTTCAGCTCTGCCATGTGCTCGGAGGTGAACCCGGCGTTTTTGGAGAGTTCTTTTTTCAGGGAAGTAAGCTCGCGACCCAGGTTCAGGTTAACTTCGGCAGCCACTTCGTCGCGCAGGTTGCGGGTGCGTTCATCCAGCATCTTGCTCAGTGACTCCAGGCGCTCCTCGATTGTGGCTTCCTGCTTGCTGCGGGTTTCATCCAGCGCACGCTTGAGGTGATCGAACTGCTCGTCGAAAAGGGAGCTGAGCAGCTCATGCAGCCGGTTGTTGATGTGGGTCTTGACCGCCGAGCGGGCAATCTGCTCAATCAGGTCGCTGGTCAGAGGTACGACGTTCGTGGCGCTGTGGCCGTTCAGGCCGCTTTCCGCTTTCGGCGACAGTTGCACAGAGGCATCCTCCGGGAAGTCCATGGGTTCGTCATCTGGCTCTTGCAGGTCATGGCCGTTCATTTCAACAGGCGCGTCTGGCACGTTCCCCTGCTCGACATCGCTGGCCAGCTGCTCCAGCATCAGGCTGAGACCTTCATTGTGAGGCGGCTTGGTGAGGATGTTGTACACACCAAAGTTGCGCGCTTCCTCCATAAAGGAAGAGGATTTCTTGGAGGTGCACATGATGATCGGAATGCCGGCCGTTTCCGGGTTGTTCTTGATGGCCTTGGTGGCTTCTACGCCATTCATGCCGGGCATCAGGTGATCCATAAAGATCACGTCTGGCCGGTCGTGGCTTTTCAGGAAATCCAGCGCTTCTTCTGCTGATCCTGCCATGTTCACTTCCATGTCCCGACTCTCGAGCAGTTTGCTTAACGCAAACCTGGCAACTTTGGAGTCGTCCACCAGCAGAGCATTTTTGATTGCCATGTCACTACCTCAACCTGTTACTGCAAACGCGTGGGTGCTGCGACCGGGTGATTACCAGCCTTCCAGTTGCGGGCACTGGGTCGCCCGATAACTCTTTTCCCGATAACAGACACCGGGTTCCGTGGTGCGGGCGGTAAACACTTCGCCGGCCGCAGTTGTCAGGCGAACCTGTCCATAGGGTTCACCATGGCGGAAAGTGGCTTCGATGGAGCTGCCATTCGGGTTGCGCAGCAGGCCCTTGCCGTGGAACTTGCCTTCCATGTACTGGCCATCGTATTTCTTTCCGTCAGCAAAGACTTCCGAGCCTTTGCCATGAAATTCGCCATTGGAGAATTCGCCTTCGTATGAGCGTCCGTCCGGGTAGGCGAGGGCGCCCTGGCCATGAAATTCGTCATTCCGGAAGCCGCCAACGTACAGCATGCCATCGGCAGTGGTGAGGGAGCCATGGCCATTCATGCGGCCCTGTTCCCAGTTTCCGGTCAGTATGTCGCCGTTGGCCAGGGTGAGGGTGCCCTTGCCGTGGAACTGATCGTTCTGGAACTGGCCCGTATAGGTAGTGCCATCGGCAGAGCGCCAGCGCCCTTCACCGTGCCGTTCGCCCTGTTTCCAGTCGCCCTCGTAGCGGCTACCGTCGGCATACCAGGCGGTGCCGGAACCATCAAATTCGCCGTCCACGAAGTGGCCTTCATAACGCAGCCCGGAGCTGTCTTCCCAGGTGCCGTCGCCGGTGGTGACGCCGCCGCGCCATTCACCATTCTTGTAGCTTACCGTGGTGAAGGCTTCCAGTTTGCCGACCAGCGTGAGTTCGTCGCCGGCCTCCAGTGCCACGGAATTGCTCCAGGACTGGTATCCGGGCTTTTCGATAGTGATGTCATAGCGGCCGGGATCCAGCTCAAGGTCCAGCCGGGTGGCGCCATAGGATTTGCCGTTGATCGTAACCTGATCGCCCACGACGTTCGAGCGCAACACCAGGGTTCCGGTCCTGGGGGGCTCAGGCGCGGGTTTTGCTGCCGGCACGTCGCTTTGGGTCTGCATGGCCGAAACCGGTTCGGCCATGGCCAGCATTTCGGGATTCTCCGGCATTGGCTCAACGGTGAACGGTTCGCTCGCTGCCGCCGTTGTTTCGGTCTTCTCGCTGGTGGCAGGTTGGGTGCTGGCGACGGGCTTGGCCGTCTCCGGAGTGTCTGCCGATGGTGTCTCACGGGTATCGGCAAACAGTGGTTCTTCTGCCGCAGCTGCGGGCGTTTCGGTTTTAATCCGGGGCGCGGGCGCATCCACTGGGGAGGTTTCCGGCGCCGTGGCATGTGCCACGGTTTGCGCCAGAGCCAGAGCCAGAGCCGGAGCTGTGGTGTCGGTGGTGACCAGATCCTTGCGAACCGATGCAAATCCGGCGGTAACCAGAAGCATGAGTGCAAGTGCGTTGATGAACAGCAGCGGCCTGAAATCGACCATGACAAAACCTCGTGATCCAAGTGTTCCGGATGCTTTGTTATGGATTCATCTTAACCACTGTCTGCAACGTTATGTAACAGAAAGTGTCTGAACTTGATCAGAATGCCGGTCGTATCACACTTTGTCCGGAAGCTGATCATGGTTAAGTTGCTCCCAGGACTTCATGTATACATCGGCTTCATATTGATAGGGTGACCGGAACGGGGTCAGCACAAAATCGAAAATCAGGAAAAAGGAGCCGATCGACAGCCAGGCAATCATCAGGGTGCTGATGGTCGTGGCCTGTTCCTCCGGATTGGAGTTGACGAACTCCTGCAGTAAAGGGATCAGGTCGCCGGCCATGACCACCGGATTGAAGCTGGCCAGGACAAAGGGCAGCCAGAAAGCAATGAAGATGGGAAAGAAACCGTAGGACCACAGCACACGTCGTAACAGGTAGATGGCAACTTCCCGCCAGAATCGCTGTCGAATCTCGGGAACTTTGCGGATTCGCTCCAGATACTGGCGCCGTTCGGCCCACCAGGCGGCAACTTCAGGGGCGTCGATGTGGGATTTGTCTGGGCTGCGGTCTGTCATGGATTGGCAGGCTACCTTGTTGAGTCCGTTCCGTGCATGATATCCGATACTACGTGTTACCCTGTAATTCTCCAATTGTTCTATACACAGGATTATTTAATGGCTGCAGTGACTGACAACGCAATCCACCCGGCTTTTGAGAAACTTCGCAGTCACCGGATCGGCACCCTGAACCTGGAGGTTGAGGAGTATCGCCACAAAAAGACCGGTGCACGCCATCTTCACCTGGCGGCGGATAACGACGAGAACGTCTTCTTCGTTGCCCTGCGAACGTTCCCGATGGATTCGACCGGTGTCGCCCACATCCTGGAGCATACGGCACTGTGCGGCAGTGAGCGTTATCCCGTTCGCGACCCGTTTTTCATGATGATCCGGCGTTCCCTGAACACCTTTATGAACGCCTTTACCAGCAGCGACTGGACCGCCTACCCGTTCGCCAGCATGAACCGC
>JAJUKC010000009.1 GCA_029264995.1 Marinobacter sp.
AATTGCCAAGATGGCCATCAAACTGACCGAAGAAGGCCAGGCTCCCCGGGGTTACGTGGAAATCCGCCACATCGGCACCCACGTGCTCAGCATGCTGCACGATGCCCTGGATGCCTTTGCCCGGCTGGATTCCGAGCAGGCGCTGCGGATCATGAAAGAAGACAAGCGGGTGGATGAAGAGTACCAGGCTGCCGCCCGCACCCTGCTGACCTTCATGATGGAAGATACCCGCAATATTTCCCGCTGCATGTCCGTGATGTGGGTGCTTCGTGCCCTGGAAAGGGTGGGGGATCATGCCTGCAACATTGCCGAGAACGTGATCTTCATGGTCAAGGGCGAAGACGTTCGCCATACCCCGATGGAGGAAGCGGAACGGGTGGTTGGCCGCTAATCCCAGGTGGCTGGAAACGGCTGCTTTTGGTGGCCGTTTCCGCTCTTGTCCCTGCCCGCAGTTGCGCTATCATGGCGGGGACAAATCCATTTCTGAGGTCCTATGATTCTCCTTGTCGCATTCGCGATTATCTCCATCGGCTTTTCATTTCTCTGTTCTATTCTCGAAGCAGCCTTGCTGTCTATCACGCCCAGTTACATCGCGTCCCTGAAAAATGATCGGCCGCAACTGTTTGCACGCTTGCGCCGGCTCAAGGATGACATCGACGATCCGCTTTCCGCGATCCTGACCCTCAATACCATTGCTCATACGGCCGGCGCTACCGGCGTGGGAGCCCAGGTGGCAGTTGTCTTCGGTGAGGTCTGGCTGGGTGCGGCGTCAGCGGCAATGACCCTGGCGATCCTGATCTTTTCGGAAATCATCCCGAAAACCATCGGCGCCAAGTACTGGCGTGTGATCGCCCCTTCGCTGCCGGCGGTGCTGGGATTCATGATGAAAGCCCTGCTGCCGTTTGTCTGGCTGTCGAAGCAGGTTACGCGCAGGATTGCCCCGGGTGACGGCGATACCGACATCCGGGCGGAAATCAGTGCGCTGGTAGAGATCGGCCGTGATCAGCAGGCTCTGGATGAGGAAGAGCGCCGGATTATCCACAACGTACTTCGTTTCCACGAGATCAAGGTCAGTTCCATCATGACCCCCCGCACGGTGTGCAAATTTATTGATCCGGACACCAGCGTGCCGGAATTCCGGGAAAAAGTGATGAAGTCGCCGTTTTCACGCTACCCGATGATTGATGAAGACGGGGAGACTCTGGGGTACGTGCATCGGTCAGACCTGATCAGCATGAGCGACGACGATGATCTGCAAAGCCGTCTGCGCCAGATCAAACAGGTAAAGGCCAACACCAACATCGAATTTCTGTTCTCGGAAATGCTGCGGGAGCGCCAGCACATCGCGGTGGTGTACGACGAGCTGGGGACCTGGCTTGGGGTGGTGACTCTGGAGGATATTCTGGAAACCCTGCTGGGTACGGAGATCATGGATGAGACCGATAATGTCTCCAACCTGCGCCGCTATGCCAAACAGCGTTGGAGCCGGCGATTGAAGCGGTCGGCCGTACAGTAACCAAAAAGGGCAGCCTCGGTGCTGCCCTTTGTCATTCTGTGCGACAAGTCTGTGAGAAGGATGCTCAGGCCTGTTTCATCTTGTCGGTGTATGGCGGCCAGCCCAGGGGCTTGCCGGCGAGCAGATGCAGGTGAATGTGGAACACGGTCTGGCCGGAATTCTCACCGCAGTTCATCACTACCCGGTAGCCATCGTCGGCAAAGCCCATGTCTTTGGCCAGCTTTGCCGCCACCCAGTAAAGATGGCCGACCAGCTCACGGTCGTCTTCCTCAATGTCATTGATGGTAGCAATGGCTTTCTTCGGAATGATCAGCAGATGCACCGGGGCCTGTGGATTGATGTCCTTGAAGGCCAGGCTGATGTCGTCTTCGTACACGATGTCGGCGGGAATTTCCCGGTTGATGATCTTGGTGAAGATGGTTTCAGACATAACGGCTCCTTGTGTCGAGTAAATGCGCGTACGCCACTATAGGCCACCCAGGCCGGGCAGGCGATTAACGATTTGTTGAATCGGCGCGGGCAACTGTTCATCCAGGCCCATGGCGTAGCGAGCGACGCGATTGCGTGCGAACGGCAGCGCCCGGGCGGCGCCAAGCCCGAGGTTGCGGGCCAGGTGTACGGGCGGAATGGCGTTGCTGAACAGGTGGTAGAACAGATCCATGGTCAGCATCATTCGCTGGTTGGCGGGTCGCCGCTGTTGTTCATAGAGTTTGAGCCAGTGCGCACTGGCCAGGTCTTCGCCACCGCGCCGGGCTTCTTTCAGCACGCCCTGCAGACACTGGGCGTCCTGGAAACCCAGGTTAACGCCCTGGCCGGCGAGCGGGTTGATGGTGTGGGCGGCGTCGCCTGCCAGCACCACCCGGTTCTGGTAATAGTGTTTGGCATGCTGACGGGCGATGGGAAAGCTGGCCCTGGCGTCAATGTGGGTCAGTTCCGGCAGCCGTTCGGGGAAATGCTGCTGGATCTCGGCCATCAGTTGGTGTTCGTCCATGGCCTTGAGTTCGTTGAGCCGGGCCGGGTGGTCGTACCACACGAGGGAGCCCCAGCTCTCTCCGGGGTGTTGCTCGCCAGCGCTGTGCAGGGGCAGGAAGGCCCTGGGGCCGCTGGGGTAAAAACCCTGCCAGGTAATGTCTTCCACGCCGCCCCGATAGCGCACCGAGATCACCATGGCCTGCTGCTCGTACTGATCCCGGGTAACGCCGATACCTGCCAATTCCCGCACCCGGGACATAGCGCCATCGGCACCGACCACCAGTTGGGCCTGCACCTGGCTGCCATCATCCAGAGTCACCGTGGCGTACTCTGCGCCCTGGGTCAGATCCCGAACGCTGTGGCCGGTGATCAGGGTGACATCCGGTTCCGTTTCGGCGGTTTGCCACAGGGCCAGTTGGGTAATGCTGTTTTCAACGATATGGCCAAGATGTGGCGCGCTCAGGCTGTTGGCGTCAAATTCCACCTCGGTCAGACTTTGGGGAATCAGTCGTTTGAGCGGATTTGGTGTTTCGTCCCAGACCGCCAGGCGGCAATATGGAGTAGCGCGCATGGCCAGTATTCGGGGCCAGGCACCCAGGCTGGTCAGATAGCGTTCACTGCCGGCGCTGAGGGCAGATACCCGGATATCCGGGTGGCTGTCTGGCTGATAGGGGGCGGGGGAAGCTTGGTCGATCAGCGCCACGCGGATGCCCTGCTGGCCCAGCCCGGTCGCAAGTGCGGCGCCGACCATGCCGGCGCCCACAATGATGGTGTCAAAGGTCTGTGTCATATCCGGTTCCTGTCTGCTGGCCTCAGTTTACGCGATGCCGTGCTGCAGACAAGCGACCGGGGTCAATCCCGGGAGGATCAGTAGCCGGCCATGGAGGTAGCGGTTGCCTCCTCACGGTTGCCGGTGCGGCGGGGATTACGGACCAGCCAGGCCGGTTTGCGGGCGCCCGGGCGAGTGAAGCCCTGGTTAATCACCATGGGCTGTACCAGATTCAGGAAGTCCCGGGTGTTCATGTGGATCGACTCGGTGTGGCTGCCGGCGGCAAAGGCCAGTTCCGGCTGTTCGGTCAGAGCCTCGGCGCAGTAAACGCTCATGCCAAAGAGGTTGCCAAATGGTGGCATGGCGCCCACTTCGCAATCGGGGAAGCGATCCTGAAAGGCCTGTTCGTCGGCCAGGTCGACAAAATCGGTGTCCAGAATCTTGCTCAGTCTGTCCCAGCGAATACGCCAGGTGGCCGGCATCACTAGCATGGCCATTTTGCCATCGAGTTCGATAATGACGGTTTTGACTACCCGATCCCCGGCGATCTTGACGTGATGGGCCAGTTCCTGGGCGGTGAAGGCTGGGGGGTGAGCGAGGCACATGTAGTCAACACCTGCCTCATCCAGAAATGTTTTCAGCTGCTTTGCCGGCATGTTCACAACCTCCTGACAGCATCGACAGTGTTGTGGAGCCATCCGCCTTTCCCGGGCCGGGCCCCGATGGCAGGCGGGGTTTTTACCCCGCCTTGTCGTCAGCTTAGTTCAGGATACGCACTTTGCGAGTTACCGGATGTTTCCATGTGAAATGGTTCCGTTTAATCAGCCTTGTACATGTGCACGTCCCGTTGCGGGAAAGGAATCGAAATACCCTCCGCGTCGAAGGCCTTTTTCACCCGCTCCTGCATATCCCAGTAGAACGGCCACAGATCGGCGCCCTTGGTCCAGGCGCGCACCGTCAGATCTACCGAGCTCTCGCCGAGGGCGCCAACAACGATCAGCGGCGCCGGGTCTTTCAGGGCGCGCTCATCCTCTTCGATCAGGCGTTTGCAGATGGCCTTGGCCTTGTCGATGTCATCGCCATAGCCAATGCCGAAGCTCATGTCGCAGCGGCGGGTTTCGTAGGCGCTCAGGTTGGTCAGGCTGGCGTTGGAAAGCTGGCCGTTGGGGATCACGATCCGGCGATTGTCGAAGGTGTCGACGATGGTGTAGAGGATGGTGATTTCCCGCACCGAGCCCAGAAAGCCCTGGGCATCAATAACATCGCCGACCTTGAAGGGTTTAAAGATAAGGATCAGCACGCCACCGGCAAAGTTGGCCAGGCTGCCCTGCAGGGCCAGGCCCACTGCCAGGCCTGCGGCACCGATGATGGCGACAAACGAAGTGGTAGCGATACCCACCATGGAGGCAACGGAGATCAGCAGCAGAATCTTGAGGATGGCGCTGATCAGGCCGCAGAGGAATTTGTTCAGGGTTGGGTCTTTTTTGCCAAGGCGGTTGTCCAGCACGTTGACAAACCGGTTGATCAGCCAGAGGCCGATAATCAGCGTGACAATAGCCAGCAGAACCTTTGGAGCATAAGCCATGATCAGTGCAATGGCCTGATCCGCCCATTCCGAGGCCTGTCCGTTAGCATTGAATAACTCTTCCATACGAAGCAACTCCTTGATCGTTAGTATTTTCTGAGTGAGTTCTTATCGACAAATGACGTGGTTCAGCGGGATTTGTCTGAACCAACTATATAGCAGACAAAGCTGTAAACGGCATTACCGTCAACGGCCAGGATTACGTGCTGGCGTGGGATCTGGCCCACTCGGTGATCATGTCGGGCCCGCCCCTCACCAGTATCTCGCCCTGTTTCTGGGTAAGCTGGTAGTCGTACATGGGGTCGTAGTAGTCGGTCAGCAGGGCTTCAATCCAGCCGTGGTGTCCTTCCAGGGAGCCATTGGCTTCCTGCTGATCCAGAGCCTGTAGCATCAGATTGCGGAGTTTCTGATAACGCTCGCCGCCCAGGCGTTTGCGAATGCGGTCGATGGCGCTCAACAGGTAGTCCCGGAAGTTCAGCCAGCCGGCGTCTTCACCGTCCCGGGCCCGGTAACTGGCCAGCATACCTTCAACGTAGTCGGCCCGGATGATGGCAATGCGCTCTTCCATGGCCTGTTCCAGAATCAGCAGGGGCGATTCCGACATCCTGGCCCGAAGGGTTTCCGGCAGGGCGCAACGGCCGATCAGGCGACTTTCGTCTTCAAGGTAGATTGGCCCTCCCACCTGGTGCCTGGCCTTGAGCATGGCCACCGCCAGGCGGTTCTCGAAGTCGATCTGGGAGGGTTGAGGGGTCACCTGCCGGCCGAAGCTGGATCCCCGGTGATTGGCCAGGCCTTCCAGGTCAACAGGGTTAGGCAGTTGCATCAGTACCCGGGTTTTGCCGGTACCGGTGCGGCCGCTGAGAATCCGGAACTGGCCCGATTCAATCTGTGCTTCCAGGCTGTCGATGAGGAAGCGACGCAGGGCCTTGTAGCCACCTTTCACCAGCGGGTAGTCGATGCCGGAGTCCCTGATCCACTGCTGGGTCAGGCGTGAGCGCAATCCGCCCCGGAAGCAGAACAGATAACCCTCCGGGTGATGGGACACAAAGCGCTTCCAGGCTTCAATTCGCTGGGCCTTGATGTCGCCGGAGACCAGTTGATGCCCCAGTTCAATGGCTTTGTCCTGGCCTTTTTCCTTGTAACAGATACCCACCCGGTGCCGCTCTTCATCGTTCATCAGCGGGGCATTTTCTGCAGACGGGAAGCTACCTTTGGAAAATTCCACCGGCGCCCGGACGTCCATCAGCGGAACATCGTTCAGGAACAGGTTGAGGTAGTCGTCGGTATCGGGTCTGCTGGCCATATCAACGGATCACTGTGATTCAGGGTGAGGCGGCAGTATACCGAACCGGCGATATCCCGGCATCCCGGACAAGGGTACAATCCCAAGTCCTTTCAGCACTGGCGAGGGAAAATTATGAGCCCCGATGTTCTCAATCGGCATCTTCAGAAAACCCTGACTCGAGGCCGGGTGGCGGTTTCGGCGCCTGCGGGCTGCCCGGATATCCAGCTGTATCTGTTCGACCCGGGGGTGCTGGATGGGCCGTTGAGCCATGATGAAGCTCAGGCTGTGGTGGCCGAGCCGGCGTACTGGTCGTTCTGCTGGGCCAGCGGGCAGGTGCTGGCCCGGTGGATTCTGCAGCATCCGGACGTGGTGGCTGGCAAGACCGTGCTGGATTTTGGCTCCGGTTCAGGGGTAGTGGCTGTCGCCTCCGCACTGGCCGGTGCTGCCCGGTCCATAGCCTGCGACATCGACGCGGCAGCGCTGGATGCCGCGGCTGCCAATGCCCGACTGAATAATGTGACGGTTGATTTGTGTGACGACTGGGCAAACCGGCCCGGGAGCGTCGACCTGATTACCGCTGCGGATGTTCTGTACGACCCTGAAAATCGCCCGTTACTGGCGGCCTTCGAAGCAGCCGCGCCCCAGGTGCTGCTGGCGGATTCGCGAGTGAAGGATCTTGGTCATTCCGGTTATGTGCAGCAGGCTGTGATCGAAGCCAGAACCTGGCCGGATCTGAATGAGTTTGAGGAATTCAACAAGGTGAGGATCTATCTGGCCGGCGGTGACTGAGCTTTTCTGGCCAGAAAAAACAAAGGGCAGCCATCAAGCTGCCCTTGAACAGGTACTGAACCGCCATCCGGGGCAGTTCAGATTCGGAACAGGTTGGCGCCTCCGTGCGCGATGGGCAACTGCCGTGTTGCCATTCCTTGCTGCCGTTCCCTGGTGCCAGCATCCGAGCCGGCGATCCGATTCGTTATCCCTTAAGCGAAGCGTCCCTGTGTCCCTGCTTCTCCCCGCAGTCCGTGCCGGGGTGCATCCAGTGCGTCGTCCTTTCCCTGTCATCCTTGACGGTGTTCATATTACCAATGCCAGCTTTACAAACGTGTGAACTATGCACGCAGAACGCGTTGCCGAACTCGTCAAACATGGGAAAGTTGTTACAAATCATTCATGTAGACTTTGGTTTGTAACTGGAATTACAGACTGCGTACGAGATATCACAGGGAGTTCCTACAGGTATGTAGGAAATATCTCACAAAGATTCGGGCGATTTTCGCAAATCCGATTCTTGAGCCAGTCGCAACCCAGGCCAGGGTAGCAGGCCAAGGCCGATGCCAACGGCATCCGCTGTCAGATCCGCGAGGGAGAAATCCCGGTACGGCAGGTTGGCTTGCACCACCTCCAGTATCAGGCCGAAAGCCAGCAAGGCGGGGGCGTACCAGAGCACCGAAAGCCGCGGCCATGCCAGGCGGGTCAACAGGGTGAGCTCCAGAAAGGCAATCAGGTGATTGATCTTGTCATTGGGCGCCGCGGGGATGGGGTAGCTGTTGCTGGTGGTAGCCAGATAAAGGATCGCAGCAATGGAAACAAACAGTGCTGCCTGCCAGAGCCGTTGCATGGTCAGAATGGAAACAATAATGGAACGGATGCGGGGCATAGTGGAATCCAGGCGTCCTCGCGGGCTGTGGGAATGGTTTCGACATGATATGCTTTGCGCCCCGTTATTGTCATGGCAGCGGAGGAACACCAGTAATGCTCAAGGGTAACTTTTTTCGTGGACTGGGCTATCTGGGGGAAGGCTTCGGGCTGATTCGCCAGCCGGGCCTCCGGTTGTTTGTGGTCATTCCGCTGATCATCAACATTCTGCTTTTCGGTCTGCTGTTCTATTTTCTGGCCGAGCTGTTCACCGCCATGATCGCCGCGGCCATGGCCTGGTTGCCAGACTGGGCCTGGTTGCAGGCACTCGACTGGCTTTTCTGGCTGCTGTACGGCGTGGTGATTCTGCTGATGCTGGCCTATGGCTTTGTGATCGTGGCCAACCTGATCGGCTCTCCCTTCTACGGCTATCTGGCAGAACTCACCGAGAAACAGCTGACTGGCCAGGAAGTGTCTACGGACGATAGCTGGTCCGCCATTATCAAGGACATTCCCCGCGCGCTCTGGCGGGAGGTTCAGAAGATTGCCTATTACCTGCCCAGGGCCCTGGGCTTGTTCATTATTGGCCTGATTCCTGTGGTCAACCTGGTGGCCGCTGTGCTCTGGTTTTTGTTCAACAGCTGGATGATGGCGCTGCAGTATGTGGATTATCCGGCCGACAATCACAAGGTCAGCTTTCCGGCTCTTCGTAAACTGTTGGGCGATACCCGGCTGTCGGCTCTCGGTTTCGGCCTGCCGGTTGCCCTGGCGGCGATGGTGCCGGTGCTCAACCTGTTTGTGGTGCCAGCGGCGGTGTGTGGTGCAACGGCCTATTGGGTTCGGGAAAACGGTTCAAACACTCAGTAATCAGTCATCGGAGGTTTCTTGGAAACATCGGAATTTGTCATCGGCCAGCGTTGGGTCAGCCACAGCGATACTGCCCTGGGTCTGGGTATCGTAACGGACATTTCAGGTCGCCGAGTCACCCTGGGATTCCCCGCCGCCGATGAGGAACGCACCTATGCCATCGATAATGCGCCCCTGTCACGGATCGTGTATCAACAGGGCGAGGAGATAGAGACCTTTGACGGTGAGCGCTATACCGTGCGCGCAGTGGAAGATCTCGATGGCGTTCTGGTGTACCACGCCGATGATGGTGAGAATATCCAGCCGATTTCCGAGGTTAAGCTGGCGGGCTCTGTGAATTTTTCCGCCCCTCATCAGCGCCTCTTTGCCGGCCAGTTTGATCGCAACGGTGCCTTCCGGCTTCGAGTCGCCACCCTGCAGCACATGGACCGTCTGCGGGCGTCGCCGGCCCAGGGGCTGATTGGGGCACGCACCCAGCACCTGCCACACCAGCTTTATATTGCCCACGAAGTGGCCCGCCGGCATGCTCCCCGGGTTCTGCTGGCCGATGAGGTTGGTCTGGGTAAAACCATTGAGGCAGGTTTGATTCTTCATTATCAGCTGCAGACCGGTCGAGCCCGCCGGGCGCTGATTGTGGTGCCCGATTCTCTGATCCACCAGTGGCTGGTGGAAATGCTTCGGCGTTTCAATCTGCGCTTTTCCATTATTGATCAGGCCCGGTACGACGACCTCAAGGCCGAAGAAGATGATGTCGACGCTCTGGTTAACCATATTTTTGGTGATGGCGATGCGGTTAACCCGTTCGAGTCTGACCAGTTAGTGCTGTGTAGCCTCGACTTCCTGGTGCGCAGCGAGAAGGCCCGCAAAGACGCGGTGGCGGCGGGCTGGGATCTGATGGTGGTGGACGAAGCCCATCACCTGGCCTGGTCGCCGGAACAGTCCAGCCCGGAATACGATGTGGTAGAGCAGTTGTCCGGTGCCAGCCAGGGCCTGCTGCTGCTGACTGCAACACCGGAACAGATCGGCGTGGCGAGCCACTTTGCGCGCCTGCGCTTGCTCGACCCGGCCCGGTTCCACAATCTGGAGACCTTCCGGGAGGAAGAGCAGCACTATGAAGTGATCAATCAGGTGGTCCGTCGCCTGCAGCAGGCCCCGAATACCATTTCAGAAGACGATCGCCAGGCCCTGGCCGGTTGGCTGGGAGATGAACTGGACGAATTGCTGGCCCGGGACGATGCCCACCAGGCGGTGATCGATGCCTTGCTGGATCGCCACGGCACGGGCCGGGTGTTGTTCCGGAATACCCGGGCCGCCATCCAGGGCTTCCCGGAGCGACAGCCGATACCGGAACCCCTGGCGTGCCCGGATCTGTATGAACATCATCAATACGGTGTTGCCGGGCTGGCGCCCGAACAGGCAGTGGATGAAGAAGACTGGCTGGCCCGGGATCCCCGGGTGAGCTGGCTGGAGAAGAAGCTGGTCAGCCTGCGCCCCGCCAAGGTGGTGGTGATCTGTGCCAAGGCCAGCACGGCCATGGCGCTGGAGCATTACCTGCAGTTGCGGGCCGGTATACGCAGTGCGGCGTTCCATGAACACCTTAGTCTGATTGAGCGGGACAGGGCCGCGGCCTACTTTGCCGATACGGAGCAGGGGGCGCAGGCGCTGATCTGTTCTGAAATCGGCAGCGAGGGGCGCAACTTCCAGTTTGCCCACCATTTGGTGCTGTTTGATCTGCCGGCCAATCCGGATCTGCTGGAACAGCGCATTGGTCGCCTGGACCGGATCGGCCAGACTGAAGCCATTCGAATCCACATTCCCTACCTTCAGGGCACCAGTCAGGAGGTTCAGTACCGCTGGTTCCAGGAAGGGCTGAATGCGTTTGCCGAGAGTTGTGCCGTGGGGGTTGCCGTTCAGGAACACGTTCATGACCAGTGGCAGCAGGCCCTGGGCGGTGAAGAGAGCGAGCTGGAGCCTTTGTTGGCGGCCAGTGCAGCCGAGACGGCGCGCCTGAAAGACATGCTGCATAACGGTCGGGACGCGCTGATTGAACTGAATTCCTGTCGTGTTGATGAGGCTGAGGCGTTGATCGCCGGGATCGAGGAAGAGGAGAACGCCGCTGAAGTCCGGGACTACATGATTCAGGCTTTCGATATCCTCGGCGTTGACCTGGAAGACCATAGTGAGCACGCGGATATCCTGAAGCCTGGCGAGCAGTTCCAGGCCGGCCTGGTGGCGGAGCTTCCCGAAGACGGATTGACGGTAACCTGGGATCGTCAGCAGGCGTTGCAGCGCGAAGATATGGCGTTCATGAGCTGGGAGCACCCAATGGTCACCGGCGTGATGGATTCGGTGAACAGCTCCGGGCTGGGCAAGGCTGCCCTGGCCAATCTTTCGGTCAAGGCCCTGCCACCGGGTACGCTGCTGCTGGAAGCCGTATTCGCGGTGCACTGTCCGGCGCCCGAATCCCTTCAGCTGACCCGATACCTGCCGGTTTCGCCCTTGCGCCTGGTGGTGGATGTGAATGGCCGGGATCTGTCCAAGGCTCTGCCCCATGAACGGCTGAATGAGCTTTGCTCCAATATCCGTCGACGCACGGCCCAGGCCATCGTGCCGAAAATCCGGGCCGAGGTGGAAACCATGGTCGACCACGCCGAGACACTGGCGGAGCCGCATCTGTCTCCGCTCCGCGAACAGGCGCTTGCGAGGGTGGAAGACAGCTTCATGCCGGAGATTCGGCGTCTGGAAGCGCTGCAGAAAGTGAACCCGGCCATCCGCAACGAAGAAATCGACTTCCTGCGCAGCCAGCTCGATGCCGCTCGCAGTGCTGTAGAACATGCGTCTCTGGCCCTGGAAGGTATCCGGGTGATTGTCACATCGTAATGGTGCTAACCGACTGAAGGCAGGTCATTATCTGGCGAACAGACATCTGTTAGGGTAAGTTGAACGTAACGAAGTGTAGTCAAAGGGCTCCGGCACTGGCCGGAGACTCCAATCCATGGAAGACAGAGAGATCCTGAGATGACTTTGATTCTTTTTCTGGTGGCTCTGGCCGGCCTGTTGTACGTGATGCGCCGGGAATCCGGTGCCAAGCCCGCCATTGGCGTGATGGTCGTGGTGGGTGTGCTGTCCCTGTTTATGGCCTCTGGCTGGCTTGCCTTTGTACTGCTGGCTGGTGCGGCCATTACTGCTTTGGCGGGTCTGCCCCAGTTCCGGCAGAGCTGGCTCACCCCGCGGGTGTTTGCCATGTTCAAGAAGGTGGCGCCCAAGGTGTCTGACACTGAGAAAGTAGCCCTGGAAGCTGGCACCGTTGGCTGGGATGGCGAACTGTTTACCGGCCGCCCGGATTGGCACAACCTGCTGATTAACCGTCACACCGGTCTGAGTGAGGAAGAACAGGCCTTTGTCGACAACCAGTGCACCCAGGCCATTTCCATGTGTAACGCCTGGGATCTGGCGGTTGAGCGTGCCGATCTGCCCAAGGAGCTCTGGGATTTCCTGAAGAAAGAGAAGTTCTTCGGCATGATCATTCCGAAGGAATACGGTGGCCTCGGGTTTTCCGCCAAGGCCCAGACTGCAGTGCTGCAGAAGCTGGCCGCCAACGAAATGCTGATGGTCACCGTCGGGGTGCCCAACTCCCTCGGCCCGGGCGAGCTGCTGGTGAAGTACGGTACCCAGGAGCAGAAAGACTATTATCTGCCGAGACTGGCCGATGGCCGGGAAGTCCCCTGTTTTGGCCTGACCGGGCCTCGCGCCGGCTCTGATGCCACTTCGCTGCCAGACACCGGCATCGTCTGCAAGCAGGAAGTGGATGGTAAAGAAGTGGTGGGTATCCGCCTGAACTTTGAAAAGCGCTGGATTACGCTGGCGCCGGTGGCCACCGTGGTCGGGCTGGCCTTCCGGATGTTTGACCCCGACGGCCTGCTGGGCGAGACCAAAGATTATGGCATTACCTGTGCGCTGATTCCCCGGGATACCGAGGGCATGGAAATCGGCCGGCGCCATTGCCCGATTGGGTCCCCGTTCATGAACGGCCCGATCAAGGGCAAGGATGTGTTCATTCCGCTGGACTACATCATTGGTGGCCAGGAAATGGCCGGTCAGGGCTGGCGTATGCTGGTTGAATGCCTCTCGGTAGGTCGCTGTATCACCCTGCCGTCCGGTGCGGCCGGCGCCGCCGCCTATGCTGTGGGCACGGCCGGTGGCTTTACCCGAATCCGGCGTCAGTTCAATACGCCGGTGGCGGAAATGGAAGGGGTACAAGCCCCGCTGGCCCGCATTGCGGCTAAAACCTACATTGCTCAGGCGGCGGTCAATCACACCGCCAACATGATCGACCGGGGCGAGAAGCCGGCAGTACCTTCGGCCATCCTCAAGTATCACCTGACTGAGTTCCAGCGTGAAATTCTGACCGATGCCATGGATGTGCACGGCGGTAAAACGGTGACCCTTGGTCCCCGTAATTACCTGGGCATCGGCTACAGCGGTGCGGCGGTGTCTATCACCGTTGAGGGTGCCAATATCATGACCCGCAGCCTGATGATCTTCGGTCAGGGCGCCATCCGTTGTCATCCGTACGTGCTGAAAGAGCTTGCCGCGAAGGACAATGATGATATCAAGGCGTTTGATGAGGCCTTCTTTGGTCATGCCGGGTTGATCTTTGGTAATGCGGCCCGTGCCTTTACCCAGGCACTGGGGCTGGGCAAGGCTGATGTACCGTTCGACAGTGCCTCCCGCAAATATGCCCAGGCTCTGGCGCGGTTCAGCTCTGCCTTCGGCCTGTGTGCCGATGCGGCCATGACAACCCTGGGTGGTGAGCTGAAAATGCGTGAGCTGATTTCGGCACGCCTGGGTGACATGCTGGCGAATCTGTACCTGGCTTCCATGGTGCTGAAGAACTGGCACGAAACCCAGCCGGTGGACGGCGAGAAAGAGCTGATGCAGTACAGCCTGGCCTACCTGCTGCATCGCACCGAGCTGGCGCTGGACGAGTTCCTCCAGAACCTGCCGAACCGGCCGGTGGCGTTGGCGCTGCGGGCTATCACCCTGCCGCTGGGATGCCGTTGGGATGCGCCCCATGATGAATTGGCGCGCAAGCTGGCCCGTTCCATCACCACGGATACTCCGGTTCGCAACAAGCTGATGGCTGGTGCCTGGACCACCGACGGCGAAGGCACGGTGGAAAATCCGGTCGCCCGCTATAACGGTCTGCTGAAGGACTACGACAAGGCCGAGCAGCTATATCGTAAAGTCACCAAGGCTTACGCCAAGGGCGAACTGCCGATGACCGCACTGCACCCGGAAGAGCGTTTCGAGGCGGCCCTGGAGGCGGGCGTATTCAGCAAGGAGGAGGCCGACTTCATGCGGCAGTATGAAGAGGTGGTGCTGGAAATGCTCACCGTGGATGATTTCCCGTTTGACGAGTTTGCCCGTAACCGGGAAACCCTGATCGACCACAACCCGGCCTGAGGCGGCCGGGTAGCATGTGGTGGTCGGTTCTTGCAGTCAGCGTTGGCGCCGTCATTGGCGCCAACCTGCGCTGGGGTCTTGGGCTCTGGCTCAATGCCAGTTATCACGCCGTTCCCTGGGGCACGCTGGTTGCCAACTTGAGTGGCGGCTGGCTGATTGGCCTGTTGATGGCTTTTTTCAGCCAGAGCAGTGTGCTTTCGCCGGAATGGCGTCTGTTTGCGGTGACAGGTTTGTGTGGCGCCCTGACGACTTTCTCGACCTTCTCGCTGGAGATGTTCGCCGCGCTTCAGGAAGGAAAGTGGAGCATGGCCCTGGTCGGTATTCTGGCCCACGTGGTTGGCTCTATCCTGATGACAGCACTCGGGTTTCTGACCTTTTCCCTGGTGCGTGGGTAAGCCGGCAGGCGAGGTGAAATCTGTGGGTATCACTACCTACACAAATTATTGAAATTACGCTTGGCAAGCCCGAAATTCCAGAGTAGAGTGGGTTCGTAGGAAAGAATCAGCAAAGCAGTTCATGAATAAGACGTACCTCCGCAGTTAGTAGTGACCGTCCTGTTTTTGATCCCGCGAGTTCTGTTTTTCCGTAACACGCTGACCAGCACCATACGAGTGTGTGGCAGCAGATAATATGATTGATTTCAGGAAGTTTAAGTATGTCTACTACTACCGGTACTGTTAAGTTCTTCAACGAAGCAAAAGGCTTTGGCTTTATCACTCGTGAAGGCGGCCCGGACGTATTCGTTCACTACAGCGCCATTCAGGGCTCTGGTTTCAAGACCCTGGCCGAAGGCCAGCAGGTCGAGTTCACCGTAACTCAGGGCCAGAAAGGTCCTCAGGCGGAGAACGTTGTTGCTCTGTAATCCCCTGAGGATTCAGCAATAACCCAAAAAAGGCAGCCGAGGCTGCCTTTTTTGTTGCCTGTTTATTCCCCGAAAATTTCCTCGTAAAAGCGCATGGTGCCCTGCCATGAGCGCCGCGCAGCCGCTTCATCATAGGCGATTGGCATGCCGAACTGTTCGGCCACCTTATCGGCATTGGGATTGGTGAAGGAATGCTTCACGCCAGGGAAGCTGACCAGCGTCAGATCCACTTCGGCATTCTGCATTTCCCGAACCAGGCCGGCGACCTGTTCCGAGGGAACCATGGCATCGGCGCCGCCGGTGTAGACCTGTACTCTGGCTTTCACCGTGCCGGCCTCGGCCTGCAGCGGGCTGCCCAGGGCGCCGTGGTAGCTGACTACGCCATCCAGATCCACGCCCATACGAGCCATGTTCAGGACAACGGCACCACCGAAGCAATAGCCCTGGGCGGCAATACGGTCCGGATCCACGCTGTCATGGTTCTGCAGAAGTTCCTTGGCTTTCAGGAAGCGGGCTTTGACCTGCTCCATATTGCGGGTCGCCTCCTGCATGAACTTCTGGGCGGTATCCGGATGGTCGGCCTGCTTGCCGGAGCCATACATATCCAGTGCGAAGGCGGTGTAGCCGGAGGCCGCCAGCTTTTCTGCCTGTTCCCGGGCAAAGTCGTTGTGGCCCCACCATTCGTGTACTACCAGCACGCCGGGGCGTTTCTGGTCGAACTCGTCGTCCCAGGCCAGGTAGCCGGTGAAGGTTTCACCATCTACAGTATATTCAATGGTTTCGGTCTGCATTTCGGCAAGCGCCTGTGTACTGGTCATAAAAAGAGAGAGGATTGCTGTTGGTACTGCGGTTCTGATACGGATCATCGCGTTGAGTACTCCTTGCCAGGGTTGATGACACTTCCATGGTTACGTTGGCAGCCAGAAAACCGATGCAGGCCTGGAGGCATGCCATATTTTCAGAACTAAACGGTCTTATAGGCCAGATCTGATAAGTAAAGAGCATCAATGCCGGCTTTCCCGAATCTGATTCTTGACTATAGTTAAGAACAGGAACGGTTTTAAGTCCGAAATGGTTCGGGCACCGTATCCACCCATACCAACAACAGCAATAAAGGGGGTGGTTTATGCTTCTGTCCCATGCGTTTGGTCTCTTCACCCACCCGGAAGATGAGTGGGTATCCATTAAGAAAGAACACGAACATCCAACTCGTCTTTATGTGGCGTACGTCGTCGTTCTGGCGGCCATAGCGCCAATCTGTGCCTACATCTCGACGGCCCATTTTGGTTGGTCTATCGGTAGCGAACGGCTGATCAAGCTCACCGAAATCAGCGCGCTCCAGATGAGCGTTCTGACTTACCTCGCCATGCTGGTTGGCGTCTTTGCCCTGGGTTATGCCATTAACTGGATGGCGAAAACCTATGGCGCCAAGGAAGAACACGTGCCCTCCAACGGCATTGCCCTGGCTGCCTATTCCTGCACTCCACTGTTCCTGGCCGGTTTCGCGCTGCTGTACCCGGTACCCTGGTTCAATGCGGTGGTGTTCCTGGCAGCGGCCTGTTACGGCGCCTGGCTGATGTACGACGGCTTACCGATCGTCATGGGCATCGAAAAGGAGCGGGCGGTCATGTACGGAGGGGCTCTACTCACGGTGGCACTGGTGATCCTGGTATCCACCCGAGTCGGTTCGGTCATTCTCTGGAATCTGGGGCTCGGGCCGGTGTTCGTCAGCGGCTAGCCAAAAACGTTATTCACTCTGTCAAAACGGGAGCTTCGGCTCCCGTTTTTTGTGACTGCCGTCTGCTTGCGATGCACCTGTCGGAATTTGCCACAGCCCTGTCGCAATCCGGCAACGCGTTCTTCATATCTCTGGTCTAGCTTTTCAGGCCAACCGGTTTTGGTTTCCGGGCACGATAAAAAGCATATGACGAACATGACAGGGGTGGACAATGGCTAGACTGACGAGACGGGATTTTCTGAAAGCATCGGCACTGGGTATGGGGGCGGTGGCGATTTCCAGCGGCCTGGCGGGGTGTGTGCTGGACAGCGACGACAAACGGCGGGTTGATTTTACCCATGGTGTGGCCAGTGGTGATCCGCTACAGGACAGCGTTATTCTCTGGACCCGGGCCGTGCCCGAGCGCGGCAGCAAGGTGAAAGTAGGTTGGGAAATCGCCACCGATGCGGAGTTTGCCTCGGTGGTGCGCTCAGGAACCGCCGAAACCACCGACGCCCATGATTTCACCATCAAGGTGGATGCCCAGGGGCTGATTCCGGGCCAGCGCTACTTCTACCGTTTCCGCTCTTCTGGTGCCACCTCTCCCGTAGGTGCCGCGTCTACCTTGCCGGAAGGGGCGGTAGAGCAGGTTCGACTGGCCGTGGTGTCCTGCTCGAACTACCCGGCCGGTTACTTCCACGTTTACCGGGAAGTGGCAAACCAGACGGACCTGGATGCTGTGGTTCACCTCGGTGACTATATCTATGAGTACAGCAGTGACCCGGACAGCTATGCCTCGGAAGACGCTCAGGAGTTGGGCCGTACCTTCCCGGAGAACAATAACCGGGAGTTGCTGACACTGGCCGATTACCGCCGCCGGTATGCCATTTACCGGGAGGATCCGGACCTGCAGCTGGCACATCAGCGGCTACCATTCATTGTGGTGTGGGACGATCATGAAGTGGCCAACGACACCTGGCGCAATGGTGCTGAAAATCACGATGACTCTGAAGGCGATTTTGAGCAACGCAAACTGGCTGCTCTGCAGGCCTTCTTCGAATGGATGCCGATCCGGCCGGTAATCGAAGGCAACGACGAGGCCATCTATCGCAGCTTCCGCTTTGGCGATCTGGTGGATCTGCACATGCTGGACACCCGTGTTATCGGGCGCGATCAGCAACTGGATTACCTGAACTATCTTAGCGAAGCCGGCCTGAATGTGGATCAATTCACGGCCGATGTGACCGATCCAAACCGGACACTGCTGGGCGCTGAACAGCGCCTGTGGTTGCAGAACAAGCTGGCCACGTCGACCGGGCGATGGCAGGTGCTGGGACAGCAGGTGTTGATGGGGCGTATGGATCTGCCTGCTGAGTTGCTGCTGGCGATTGCCACTGAAACGTTTGACGATTTGCCGGCAACACTTCAAGAACTCGCGACATTAAAAGGAATGCAGCTGCAGGGTATGCCACTGACGGAAGAGCAGGAAGCCCGAATCGGCACAGCCGCACCCTACAATCTCGACGCCTGGGACGGCTATCAGGCAGAAAGAGAAGTCGTTCTGGGCATGGCGCGGCAACTCGACAAAAACCTGGTGGTGCTGGCCGGAGACACACATAACGCCTGGGCCAATAACCTGAAAGATATGAATGGCAACCAGGTGGGTGTGGAATTTGCCACCGCCTCAGTGTCTTCGCCCGGACTGGAGGACTATCTGGGACTGCCTGATGCCATGATTGCCGATGCGGAGCAGGGCATTGGCCTGCTGGTGGATGGTCTGGACTACCTGAACATCAATCAACGTGGTTATATGGTGGTTACCTTCACACAGGAAGAAGCCCGGGCCAACTGGTATTTCGTGGATACCGTCAAGAGCCGGGAATACACCGTTGATAACAGCCGGTCCGCGGCGCGGAAGAGCTTGCCGGGCGCCGGGAATCGAACGGTCGATCCGGTATAGCCAACCGGGCGCGGCTATACCGGCCATCGGTTTGATCTGGCGCATTGGCGGTATCGGCAGAATCCTGTGTAGTTAACCCAGGCCTTATGCAGGGAGCAGGGATATGTCAGAAGTCAGTACGTCGGGTTCAAAGGGTTCGGTGGCCAGGGGGGAGCAGTCTCAGGCCTGGCATGCCATAGCCGCAGAACAGGCGCGGGTGTTTCTGGATGCACCGGAGCCTTTGACCGACGAAAGCGCGCAGGCCAGGCTGGAGACCTTTGGTCCCAACCAGTTACCAGAGGGTAGGACGTCCGGCCCCCTGGCCCGTCTCGGGCGCCAGTTACGTAATTTCCTGATCTACGTACTGCTGACCGCAGCGGCCATCACCGGTGCCCTCGGGCACTGGGTGGATGCCGGGGTGATTCTGGCGGTAGTGATTATTCAGACCCTGGTCGGCTTTATCCAGGAGGGGCGGGCCGAGCAGGCCTTATCGGCTATCCGTCATATGCTGGCTCCCCGCGCCCGTATTGTCAGGGCCGGCGGCCAGCATCAGGTGGATGCGAGTGAGTTGGTGCCCGGGGATACCGTGCTATTGGAAGCCGGTGACCGTGTGCCCGCCGATATTCGCCTGGAAAAAACCAACAACCTCAAGATTGAGGAAGCCGTACTGACCGGCGAATCCGAGGCGGTGGACAAGTCCCCCGACCCGGTGGAGGAGCAGTCGGCTCTCGGCGACCAGACAGGCATGGCGTTCTCCGGAACCATGGTGGCCACAGGCACAGCCCGGGGCGTTGTCGTGCGCACTGGTACGCATACCGAGATCGGCCGCATTTCCGGCCTGCTGGCGGATACCACAAGCCTGAAAACTCCCCTGCTTGAACAGATGGACCGGTTTGCGCGGGTGCTTTCGCTGATCGTTGTAGCCGCCGGCATTATCATCTTTTTTGGCGGACTGGCGTTCAGTGGTCTGGAATTCCGGGAGCTGTTCATGGCCGTGGTGGGCCTGACGGTGGCGGCCATTCCCGAAGGCTTGCCGGCCATTCTTACCATTACCCTCGCCATTGGGGTGCGCCAGATGGCCCGTCGCAAGGCGGTAGTTCGCCGGATGCCGGTGATCGAAACCCTGGGTGCGGTATCGGTCATCTGCTCGGACAAGACCGGCACACTCACCCGTAACGAAATGATGGTGACCACGGCCGTGACTGGCGGTGAGCGTTATGAGATTACCGGCGAAGGTTATGGTACCGACGGCAGGGTCTGCCGGGAGGGCCAGCCGGTCACTGGCGATGGGGTGCTGGCTGAGCTTGCCCGGGCAGCTGCGCTGTGTAATGACGCCAGCATCATTGGCAAAGACGGGCAGCCTTCTATCCATGGTGACCCCATGGAAGCCGCGCTGAAAGTGTTTGCCGGCAAGGCGGAATTTGATCACCTGAACAGTGCCACCGCCTGGCCGCGAGTGGATGAGGTTCCCTTCGATACCCGCATACGGTTCATGGCCACATTGCACCACGACCACCACGGCCACGGTATTGCCTATCTCAAAGGTGCTCCGGAACGGATCCTGGCTATGTGCGCGCACCAGGTGTCCCCGGATGGTGGAACCGAGTCGCTGAGCAAAGAGCACTGGGAACAGGTCATTACGGAGATGGCTTCCGAAGGTCTGAGAGTGCTGGCACTGGCGCGCAGGCCAATGGCGAAAGGCAGCCGGGAGCTGGTGGTGGAGGAGCTGGAACAGGGCGCGGAACTGCTGGGGGTGGTGGGTTTGCTGGACCCGCCCCGGCAGGAGGCTATCCGGGCTATCGAGGAGTGCCATGATGCCGGTATTCGGGTGAAGATGATCACCGGCGACCATGCCCTGACGGCCGGTGCCATTGCCCGAAAACTCGGGCTGCGCAATACCGACCGGGTACTGACCGGCAATGAGCTGGATGAGCTGGATGAAGACCAGCTCCGGGATCTGGCCGGCGAGGTGGATGTGTTTGCCCGCACCAGCCCCGAGCACAAACTTCGGTTAGTGAAAGCGCTGCAGGCACTGCACGGTGTGGTGGCCATGACCGGTGATGGGGTCAACGATGCACCGGCACTGAAGCGCGCTGATGTCGGTATTGCCATGGGCGTAAAGGGTTCGGAAGCGGCCCGGCAGGCGTCATCGGTGGTGCTGCTGGATGACAACTTTGCCAGCATTGCTGCGGCTGTCCGGGAAGGGCGCACGGTTTACACCAACCTGCGCAAAGGCATCGCCTTCATGCTTCCGATTAACGGCGGTGAATCCGTCAGCCTGATCACTGCCTTGTTACTGGGACTCACGCTGCCCATTTCCGCCTTGCAGATTCTGTGGGTGAATATGGTCAGCTCAGTGCTGCTGGCCATGACGCTGGCGTTTGAGCCGCCGGAGCCCGGCGTCATGCGACAACCGCCAAGACCCCGGGATGAATCCTTGCTGCAGGGTTTTGTGGTCTGGCGGGTAGCGCTTGTCTCCCTGCTGTTTCTGGTGGGTATCTTCGCGGCCTGGTTCTGGGTGATGCATCGCCATCAGGATCCGGTGCTGGCCAGCACATTAGCGGTCAACACCCTGGTGGCGATGGAGGTCTTTTATCTGTTTGCGGTGCGTTATCTTGATAGCGCCTCAATTACCCTGCGGGGGGTTCTCGGCACGCCCGTTGTGCTGGCAGCGATCGCGGCGGTCGTGGCGTTGCAGCTGTTGTTCACCTATCTGCCCTGGTTCCAGAGCACCTTTACCACCGCTGCTCTGAGCCTGGAGCAGCTGGCATTTTCCGTGGTGGCCGGTGTCGTGGTCCTGGTGGTGCTGGAGCTGGAAACCGCGATACGCAACCGGCTCAAGGCAGCCCGCGGGTAATCACTCCCGGATCCCCCCGGCCCTCCACAGCGGCCAGTTCGGCGCTGGAAAGCCATTCTCCGGGAGGTTTGTCCATCACCTCGGCGCAGGCCGCCAGGGCATGGCCCCATGAGCAGCGGTTGGCGAACAGCATGCCTGCTTCATTCAGCGTGCCGCCCCGGTTGATATAACCCAGCACCCGGGATTGTCCGGGTTGCGGGAACAGTGTGTGCAGGTGTCCGCGGAACACTTCCGGCCGCATATGGGTCAGGGCGACCCGCCGGTGCATGCGATGAGGGAAAAGGCGCTCACGCTCAAACTCGGTCAGGCAGGAGGCCGCTTCCATCGGATCCCGGGGTTGGCGGAAGCGCCCGGGTTCCTGCAGGTAGACCAGCCGGAACGGTGTGCCGGTCTCGCGCAAACGTTCGCAGGCCCGTATGGCCTCGGAAAGCTGATAGGCGCCGTTGGCAATCAGCAGCAGGGGCTCCTCGCCAGCCGAGGTATCCTCGTCCACCACCAGGGCGCCATGTCGGGCCAATGCTTCAGCTTCGCTGCCATTGAACACGCACGGGCGCTCCCGTTTCGGGATAACGAGGCAACTGATGCGGCCCCGCTCCCGGTAAACCGATGGCAGAATCGCCAGGGCGCTGTTGTAGTCAGCCGGGAAAATCACCCGGGAGACATCGCTCATTTCTCCCAGTAAAGCCTCACAGAAGCTGGTGTCCTGGTGGGATTGCTCGTTCTTGCCGTTTTCCCATGTGTGCGAGGTGGCAATCACTGGCAGTCCCAGCCATTGGGGTGGCCGGCCCACTTCTTTCTGATGTCGGGCGAAGATCAACTCCTGGCGGATAGCGCCGAGCATTTTCACGCAGAAGGCTTCGTAGCTGGCCACCAGATTCAATCCCGCTTTATTGGCCAGGCAGGCAGAGACGACCGCCTCTTCATTCAGTGCCGTAATGATCTTGCCGTGTACTGACTCGGCCTCGTTCTCCGGGTCGTTCACGCGGTGCTTGAGGCTGTCGAGCACGCCTTTGAGTCGATTGCTGGCGAGTTCGTCCGGGTTGCCGACCCGGGGCCGGAGTTCCGGGTTGTCCGCGACCAGAGCCTTGAAGAATTCATCAACGGCAGTCATGGGGGAACATTTGTTCTGAGCCCAGGGCAAAACCGGAATGGCAGGTTCCGAGGGGCGGCGAAGCGCCAGCGGGTGATCCCGCTCAAGTGGCCGGCCCTGTTGGCTGTGTTCATTCAGCTCAGATACCGCCAGGTTCAGCTCCTGCGGTTTTACCCATAGCGGCGTTGCATACTCATTGAACAGCTCCCGGGATCTGGCATCCATGCGTGGATTGCCCGGCAGAGGCAGATTGTGAGCTGCGTTTTCTCCGGCGCCATAGAAACCATAGCCTTTCACGGTCTCTGCGATACCGTAGGGTATGCGAACCGGGTAGCTGGTCTCACCTTGTTGCGCGGCGGCGCCATGGGCTGCAAGAGCCTGCTCCATGTCGTACATGGCGCAGACAAAGGCGGCGGGGTCACGGCCGTCGAATCGTACCGGATCAAAACCCCGGTGTTGCAGGTGCTGCTCAAACCGTTCCAGACCTTCACGGGTACCAAGCTCGGTTCGTTGTTCAATGCGCCGGCCATTGGCGATCATCACCGGCAGGACCAGGCCGCAGTCCTCGGCCCGCCACCATCGGGGTATCCAGTCACTGCCGCGCTGCTCTTCAGCGGCGCCATCGGAGAGAAAGGCTACCAGGGATTCCCCGGGCAGCGGCATATGGGCGTACTGCAACTCGGCAAACCCGAGATAGCCACCTTCGATAATGCCTCCGGCGGTGTGGGGGTTCACGTGGCTGCCCAGGGGCGCAGCCATGGTACCGTCCGGTTTCTGGCGATAGCTGTAGAAGTCGGAGGCCAGCCGCGACAAGCCTTCGGGCGCCAGGTAGCGGGCGCGTTGCTCGGGATGCAGGTTGCCGGTCAGCACGTTGAGGGCATCCACGGCGGCCACGCAATGACCTTGCCCCATCAGCCAGCTGCGGGTAGTTCCGGTCAGATTGTTGAGGGCCAGATAGGCCGCGTAGGCGGGCACCATGTTCAGGGCGCCTCCGGTATGGCCTTCCGGTGAGGCCTTGAAATCCTGGGCAGCCAGGGGCGCACCGGCAATGTCCACCCGGTTGCAATAGGTCATATGTACCACCAGCCACAGGCCGGCGCTGGTGAGCCGGTCCAGGGCAATCAGCTTCCGGTAAACCGTGTCTTCATCCGGTTGGTGCCCGGCGCTGACCAGTTTGACGGCCAGTTCCCGGACTCTGGCGGAGGTCTGTTCGGAGTGCCGGATAACGCCATAGCCCTGCTGCCAGCACTGGAAGGCTGAGCCTGGTGTTGCCTCGTTGGGCGCCGGAGCTTGTTCAATTGGCGATGACATGACGGCCTCCATGGCTGATGAGTGTGAAAGAAGTGTAAAACGGACCGCGGTCAGCCCCCTTGATGCAGGTCAGTCGTATCTGCATCTTTTAGCATGCACTGAGCTGGTGCTGTATCTCGGGGGGAGGGTAGGATTGGGCGATGTCGGCAGTTAACGGGTTTTGTGTTCCAGGCTGAATGGGCGGCCCCAGTAATAACCCTGCCCCTGCAAGCCCGGAAACTGATGCAGCCAGAGTGCGATGGTTTCGTCTTCCACGCCTTCGACCACCACATCCAGGTCCAGGGCTGTGCCCAGCTCAAGAGCGGCACGAAGTATTTTCTGTCTTGAGGGGTAATCCAGTACCCCCTCCAGAAAACTCCGGTCGATTTTCAGCTCATCCAGCTCGAACTGTGCCAGGGCTCCGAGTGAGGAGTGGCCGGATCCGAAGTCATCCAGTGCAATCCGGAAGCCCATCGCGCTCAGGGTTCGGATGGTACTGCGGGCCGTGTCCGGATCGGTCATCATGGCGGTTTCAGTAATCTCCAGGCTGACATTGGCCGGTTCCAGCTTGTGCCGTCGAACGATGGCACCGGCTTCCTCGTGGAACAGGCTGTGGGCCAGATCCTTGGCGGAAATGTTCACAGCTACGGTGATATCGCGGCCATACTGTTCACGGAGCTGGTGACTGTCCCTGCAGGCACGGTCCAGCACCCAGAGTGTAACCGTGTGAATGATCCCCACTTCCTCGGCCAGGGGAATCCACTGGCTGGGCGATATCCTGCCGAATTCCGGGTGCTGCCAGCGAATCAGGGCTTCCAGTGAGCCAATCCGGCCATCGCGGATGTTGATCTTGGGCTGGTACTCCAGCCACATTTCGCCGGAACGCAGCGCTTGTTCCACATCCAGCATCAGCATTTGCTGGCGGTATTGCCATTCGGCAATGGCCGGATCATAAACCACCAGCGGCAGGCTTTCGTCCAGTGAAGCAAAGCCGGCACAGGCGAGTACGCCGGCCGGTTCCGCACCGTGTTCCGGGGCGTGGGCGACGCCAACCGAGGCGGCCCAGGAAAATGAAAAACGGCCTTCTCGGAAATTTTCGGATAACCAGCGGCTGATGGCCTGCAGGCGTTGTCTCTCCAGCGCCTCGTCGGGGTGGCGCAACAGGGCAAAGGCATGGTTGACGGTATCCAGGGTAGCCACGCTGTAACCGTTGATCATGACCAGTTGATCGCCCACCGTTTGCTTGAGATACCGGTTGAGTTGCCGGAGATACTGCTTCAGGAGCTCTTCTGCGGCACGGTAGCCCAGGGCCTGTTCCAGTTCATTGAACCGGGCCAGGCGGATCATGCACAGGGTGTAGGGCGTTTTATGGCAGTCCAGAGCGCCCAGGGTTTCCTCCAGCATGGGCCGATTGGGCTTGCCGGTTACCCTGTGGGTTTTCAGTAAACGGTCATAATCACGCTCGATGCTGGCCCGAAGTTTCTGTTCCTCCTGCACCCGTATGTCTGAGCTCATGCGTTTCTTGCGTTCTTCCAGCAGCAGTTTGCCCACACCACTGGTCAGGATCAGGGACCCGGTTGCGGCACCCAGGAAAAAGGCGGAGTCGGTCAGCGCATTTACGGGCAACCAGCCAACGGTACGAAGCGATGAGGTGACAGCCCCGATCACGATCGCCAGTACCGACAAGGCATAGTAGCGGGCGTAAACGTGGCTGTTCAGCTGGCGCAGGCTCAGGGCAAAGATGAACAACCCGCCGATGGCGCTGCTCATCAGGAAAGCGTGTTGTCCCAGGAACTGGAACCCCAGAGGTGCAGCCAGGAGGTGCGCTCCGGCAAGGAGGCTGAAGGCCCGGAGTATCCGGGCCTCAGTGCGGGCCAGCTGGAGAAAATGCGGGGTAAATTCGCAAAGCGCGATCAGACACAGGGGCAGACTGATGTTGAGCAGGGCGTTGAGCTCTGGCAGCGCCGGCCAGATCAGCCACAGCCCCAGGCCGTCCATCACCAGCTGACTGTAGATAACGCTGATCATCAGCACACTCAACCAGGCCAGTCCCGGTCGGCGAAGCTTGGCGACGATGCTGAGGTTGAGTAACAGGGCAAACACCAACAGGCCGGTGACAAACGATTTCCAGGCGGTGATGGCAGTGCCAGCACCGAGCGCCTCAGCGCTGTCTGACAGGGTGACCGGCAACAGCACCGGGCCGCGATTCTGCACTTCCATCAGCAGGGTGGTGGTGCCCGGTTGCAGCGTGACCGGCCAGACCCACTGCGGCAACGCCAGGTAGCGTTGATCGAAGGGATATCGATCGCCCATCGCAGGCAGGCGTTCAATCTGGCCGTCCGGGTGAATCAGGGCCGGCTGCAGGTGATCCAGGTAGGGTGCGGGCACCGTCACCTGGCTGGTCGCAGGTTCTGACGCCGGGTTCTCAAGTGTCAGCCGGAACGTGGCGGGCTTGTAGGGGTAGCCGATTCCGGAATAGCCGGTATCCGTGCGGCTCCAGGCTTGGGATTGCCAGAGTTTGTCTTGCAGTACTTTGCCCAGAGGGTGGATCAGATATTCGATCTGGCCAGTGATCCGGGGGCCGGTTGCGGAGCTGTCGGTTTGAACCGAAGGACTGACCGACAGGGTCGGCAGTTCCTGCCAGAAGGTGGTGGCAAGTCCGTAGGTGATGGCCAGGAGAAGGATGACAAACGGAAATGACTGGTGCAGCCACGCCGGTAATCTGCCCGAGCGGGTTTCCCTGGAGAGAGTCTGGCCGAGCGACGGAGAGTCCATCCTGAACGCATCCTGAAACTGAAAAGCGGCACCGTTACACTCTGGTTACAATGATTAACGATATGTAACGAATTGATTTGACTAATATTTTACATGAATTTAAGGTTTTTTGCATTTGCTGTTTAAAACGCATGATTGAAAATGAGACCTGCGCCCGGCCCATGTGCGCTGATATAGTTCGCGCTATCGATCAATTCCCAGTTAAGGCCTGAGAGGCAGGTAGTTCACCATGCGTTACTCCGTATTTCTCACTGTTGTCGTCTTTCTCCTGGCGGTGTCCTGCCAGAGTGCTGCCAGTCCGGAGCGGGTTCCGAACCTGGCGTCGGTGCAGGCAGCTGTGGCGGAGGTTGGCCAGGAGGGCTTGCTGTTCGGGAAGCATGCCGATCGTCCGGTACCTGTGGCGTCGATCACCAAACTGATGACCGCACTTGTGGTGGTGGAATCCGGACAGGACATGGACGAGTGGCTGACCTTCGAGAAGCGTCATGTCGAGGCTGCTGCGAACGCCTGGAGCAGGATCCGGGTGGGCTCTCAGCTTCGGCGCCGCGACGTGCTGCGGATTGCCCTGATGTCATCCGAGAACTTTGCTGCCTACACTCTGGCACGTACTTATCCCGGCGGCTTTGACGGTTTTGTGGCCGAGATGAACGCCAAAGCCAAAGCCCTGGGGATGCTTCAGACCCGATTTGTTGACCCGACCGGTCTCTCTACCGGCAATGTGTCCACGGCAGCGGATCTGGTGATCCTGGCACGTGCTGCGCTCAAGCATCCCGAAATTCGTGAAGCCTCGACCACCGGCTACTACCGGGCCGAGTTCCGCAAACCCCGGTACAGCCTGTCGTTTGGCAATACCAATGCGTTGGTGCATCGGGACAGCTGGGGCGTGAGCCTGAGTAAAACCGGATACCTGACAGAGGCGGGGCGTTGTCTGGTGATGGTGTCGGAGATGAACGGAACGCCCGTGATCACGGTTTTGCTGGACTCTCTGGGTACCCGGTCTCCGATGGGGGATGCCGGCCGAATCAAGCGCTGGCTTGCCACGGGTCAACCAGGTTCGGTGGCGCCGGCCGCGAAGCGTTATGCACAGGAAAAAAATTCAGCTCTGATGGCGGCAGAGGCAGAACAGTCTCGAACCACCACGGCGTCCTCACAATAAAGGAACAGCTCAGACCATGATTGAGATACTGACCACCGGTGGCACCATCGATAAGGTCTATTTTGATGCCAACAGCAAGTTTGAAATCGGGGACAGCCTGTTGCCGGAACTGTTGACGGAATCCAACATCCATGACGGCTATGAGGTTCGCCCCCTGATGCGCAAGGACAGCCTGGAACTGACCGATGCGGACCGTCAAACCATTCTGGCCGCAGTCAAGGCCTCAGCCAGCCAGCGTATCCTGATTACCCATGGCACCGATACCATGGCGCAGACCGCCGAGGTACTGAAATCGGTAGCCGATCGCACGATTGTGCTGACGGGCGCCATGCAACCTGCGCGCATGCGGCGCAGCGATGCTACCTTCAACGTTGGCTTTGCCTGGGCTGCGGTGTCGCTGTTACCAGCGGGGGTCTACATTGCCATGAATGGTGAGGTGTTTGAGGCAGGTTCGGTGCGGAAAAATCTGGAAGCCCAGAGGTTCGAGCGCGCTTAGGTGGGTGGTGGTCACTCGGTCACTGAGCGGATTTCCTGAGGTGTCAGAGCCCGGAATTCACCGGGCGCCAGATTATCGTCCAACTCGATACTGCCGATGCGAAAGCGGTGCAGAGCCTCAACACGATTGCCAACGGCGGCCAGCATTCGTTTAACCTGGTGGTAACGGCCCTCGCTGATGGTCAGGTCGATGACCTTGTCGCTGTGTACACGGACCTCGGCGGGCCTGGTCGCCGTGGTTTCACCGTTTAGCATGACGCCTTTTTCAAGCGCCCGGCGGGCCTCGTCCGGGATAGCCTCGGCCAACCAGACCCGATAGCTTTTGCGGCATTCCCGCCGGGGTGATGTGACCGCATGGGACCATTGGCCATCACTGGTCAGCAACAGCAGGCCAGTGGTGTCCTTGTCCAGACGCCCTGCCATATGAACCCGACTGGCCAGATTACCGGGCAGCAGGTCGAGAGCGGTTGGCTGACTGCTGTCAGTGGTGGCACTGAGCACCCCGGCGGGTTTATGCATCATCAGGTAGATATCGCCAGGTAAGGTAACCGGCGTACCGTCAAGATGAACAGATTGTTCGGCCTCCACCCGGCGGTTGGCTTGCCGACAAGTTTCTCCGTTCACCTTCACACGCCCCGCCGACACCACCTTTTTTGCCTCCTTGCGGGAAAGTTCTGTAGCGTTCGCCAGATACTGGTCCAGCCGCATCAGCAAGAGCTCCCCTGGTTGGGAACGGATAGGGTCGCCAGGCACAGTACCGGCACCTGGCCGGTCATTCGATCCCACAACAGGGGCAGTGCGGCCCGGTTAAGCGCCGGGCGGGGCAGACGATCGCTGGCCAGCGGCTGCAGTCCGTCTTCGGCGGTTTCAGCCAGGATGAAGGTGAAAGGGTGAGCGCCGGGTATGCCCAGCCGGATATCCGTTGCGGTTATCTGGGTGCCGTTCTGCTGGTAGTCGAGAAAACCACCGGTAAACCATTCCAGTCGCTGGGCTTCCGGCAGCTCGGCGACAAGGCGGGTAAGCTCCGGCTGCCGTGGGAAGCGTTCAAGCACCAGCTCATCGCTGGCATCAAGAAAACCGGTTACAACTTCGATTCTTTGCTCGGCATTGACTGCCGTGGCACGCCACAGAACAGTGTTGAATGGCATCGGTTGAACCATCAGGGCTGCCTGCTCCATACCGGCATTCGCCAGCGCTGGTCGCACCCGCTCGGTGATGATCTGCTGTGCAATCAGGGTCCAGCCGAGATAGAGACTGGACAGAAACAAACCGGCGACAACCGTTCTCGACGCTGGCGGTCGATACAGAAAGGCCAGGCATCCTGCCAGCAGTGGCAAGGTATAGAGCGGATCAATGATAAAGATACTGTTGATCGCCACGGGCGGGCCAATGGGCCAGAACAGCTGGGTGCCGTAGGTGGTAAAGGCATCCAGCAACGGGTGCGTGATCAGGATCAGGCCAACCAGTGCCAGCCATCGCTGATAGGAAATGAGCGGTTTCCAGCGCCACAGGCCCCAGGCGATAAGCAGAGACAGTGGTGCCAGAATAAACAGAGAGTGGCTGAACCCCCGGTGCTGGGTAAAGTTGGCAACGGCTGTGCCATAGTCGATGACCACATCCAGGTCGGGTAATGTGCCGAGCAACGCACCGGTAAGAAGGGCCGATCGCCCCAGGGTTTTGCCGGCAACCGCGCCCGCAATGGAAGCGCCAAGGGCGGCCTGTGTGATGGAGTCCATAATGTCCCGATTCGTGGTGACTGGGTGATACCAGTATTATGCGCGGATTCGGGATTCAGATCACGGGAGGTAGGAATCGCCGGCAGCACAGGGTACTGCCGGCGAAGAGGGGATTGCTCAGACCTTACGGCGGCGCGCCAGTCCCAGGCCGGCCAGACCGAGGCCCAGCAGCGCGAGAGTGCCGGGTTCCGGAACGGAGCGAACGTTCAGCTTGGCCAGCAGATCGACAGAGGTTGCCTTGCCTTCCTGGGTTTCAATTTCATTCAGGCCATTGGCAAAGCCAAGCAGAGACAGAGAATAGATGTTGGAGCCGAACTGGAACTCGGAACTCTCGATCATGTTGTCAAGAATAACGACATCATCAACGTCCTGTTCGACGCTCCAGCAGAATACCCACCAGCATTCCTGACCGACATTCGGTGTTTCGTTGTGAATGAAGTCAAAGGTATAGGGGCCGGTTACCGTGTTGTTGCTTACCGTTGTGGAGAAGGTGGCGAATACATCCAGGCTCACGCCGGTGATGCTTTCACCGGTAATCCGGTTGTTGAAATGTGTAAAGGTTCCCAACACAAATGGGTCGTTTGAGGTGATGGTTTGTGGCAGATTGGCCGGTCCCTGAAAGCTGAAGCCACTTTGAGGTCCATTTGAGCATGTCTGCCACCACCACGGACCAGAGCAGGTCTTCTCGCCAGTGCCCCATTGGAGTGTATCCGTACCAACGCCTTGAATGTTGCTGCCATTGCTTGGTGTACCCCAAGATCCTGATACAGAATCAAGATCGACCGGGAAGGCCCAGGCAGTTGCGGCGAATCCAAAAGTGACCGCCGCTACGATTCCTTTCATTAATTTAAGCATTGTTCACACCTTACTGCTCACAGTTGTAGGATTGCCTGGAAATGGCCAGGCGCTGCTAAGGTGTGTAGCTAAATGCGTGCCAATATTTTTTGTCTAAGAAATACAATCCCTTATAGTTTATCGCTTCTTTAAGTGTAAAAAAGTTCGACGTTTTCATGAGCCGCTGTAAACCCCGAGAGCCGCTAATACCTGTTCTGATGGAAAGCCGTCAGCCACCAGGCCTTCCGCTTTCTGGTACGCGCGTATGGCCTTGCGGGTGTTGGAGCCGAGGATGCCATCGGGTTCGCCGCTCGGGTAGCCTTTGTCATTCAGTGCCTGTTGAAGCTCCAGCACCTGATTCCGTGACAGCGCGGGCTGATCCTCTGGTGGTGGGTTCTGAAGCTTTCCGGCGCCGGCAATCCGGTCTGCCAGATGGCCAACGGCGATGGCGTAGAACTCGGACCGGTTCCAGCCCATGATCACCCGGAAATTACTGTAAACCAGGAAGGCCGGGCCCTGGTGGCCGCTGGGCACGATCAGGGCCGCCTCAATGGGCTCGTTGGCCAGGTGGTTACCGAAGGCATCGGTGATGCCCATCTTGCGCCAGTCTGCCAGGGGCAGACGGCGACCATCGGCCAGACTGAAATCAAAGTTGTCGGGTAACAGCACCTCCCGCCCCCAGCGATAGTCGCCATCCCAACCCATGGACTGAAGAAAACGACCGGCAGACATCATGGCGTCTGGAAGGCTGTTCCAGAGATCCCGGCGCCCATCACCATCGGCGTCGACCGCGTGTTTCAGGAAGACCGTCGGCATGAATTGCACATGGCCCATGGCGCCGGCCCAGGAACCTTCCATCTGGTCAGCCGGAATGGCGCCTTCGTCGATAATGCGCAGGGCGGCAATCAACTGTTCGGTGAAAAAGCTGCTGCGCCGGGCATCGCAAGCCAGGGTAGCGAGGGCGCTGGGCACCTGCATCTTGCCGAAGTAACTGCCATAGTTGGTTTCCAGGCCCCAGAACGCCGCCAGGTATGGGGCCGGAACGCCGGTTTCCGCGGTCACGCGGTTCAGGAGTTCACGGTGTTCGGCCAGCAATTCCCGGCCTTTGCCGACCCGGGTGTCGTTAACCCGTCGGTTCAGGTAATCGGCAAAAGTGGTGGTAAATTCGGGCTGTCTCCGGTCCAGCTCAATCACTCTGTTGAGGTGCACCACGCCGGCCATCACCGACTGCACCGTGGATTCACGCACACCGGCGGCGACGGCTTTCTCTCCGAGTGCCTGTTTGCACTGCTCAAACTCCGGTGTGTTGGTTGCTTCGGTTTCTGCCCTGGCAACCAGCGCCAGCGTGCTCAGGGAAATCGCCACCAGGGAGCGGCGAATGGCAGTCCGGAAGGTCAGGTCGGGCACGGGAATCCTCGCAATAGAGTCATAAAGGCATTGGCTGCCATGTTAGCGCGTTTTCCGTGTTGGAAAATACCGCCATAACCTACAGTGTCGCGTGTTTTTTCGGTTGGGAATCTACTTATCGCCCTCCGGTTTTGTCGTCTTTTTGTAGCACTCCGGTCACGTCAAGACCGGGATGTTCTATAGTTGGAGCATGAGTGGAATCCGGAGCAGATGTCGTTATGGCAACACTGAAGGCGCTGGTCGTCGATGACGCCAGTTTTGTAAGAGATCTGGTGAAACGGACAGTGCGCCAGCGCTTTCCCGTCATTGAAACCACGGACGCCCAGAATGGCCGGCGGGCCCAGTCCCTGATGTCCAGAACCAGTTTTGACCTGGTGTTGTGTGACTGGGAAATGCCGGAGATGTCCGGGCTGGAGCTGCTGCAGTGGATGCGCCAGCAACCGCAGTACCAGAAGGTGCCATTCATCATGATCACCAGTCGCGGCGACAAGGATCATGTGATTGAGGCGGTCAAGGAAGGGGTGTCTGAATACCTGGGCAAGCCTTTTAGCCCGGAGGGGTTGAGCAAGAAAATCATCAAGGTGATGGGCCGCCGCCTGAAGGACGCCATGGATCGCAGCGGCAAATCACTGGAAGGGCCGGCGGATGCGTTCAAGGAATCCGCCACCCTGCTCACCCAGAAGCGGGAGGCGCCGGCGCCAAGGCCTGAAGCCTCAAAGCCTGAACCCGCGGCTGATAACCCGCTGCTGAATGCTGGTAGCGCAAAAGCGGCTGCAGGCAAGCCTCAGGCCCGTGGTGCCATGAGTATGGCATCTGTAAGGTTTTCCGACAGTACCCTGAAGTCGGTGGTCAAGGACATTAACCTGACGGAAGTACGGGTGATCGCCAAGCGGGATCAGGAATTCCCGGGGATTCTCGATCAGGCGGTGGTCGATATTGACATGGGGGATGGCCAGATGGCTCGCCTGAACGGCTACGTGCATCAGTTGCAGGCGGTGGATAAGCGCCAGGATACCGACTTTGTCAGTGTCACTATTCGTTTTGTCGATGAAGACCCGAAGAAGCTGGAGGACCTGTCACGGTTCGTGGCCAGGTTCCGGGCCTCAAACCGTTAACTGAGGGTGTCTCAGTCCTCCGGGACTTGCTCGGGAATCCGTTCGACCAGGCGCTCCCTTGGAAAATGGCAGATAAACTCGCTGCCTTCGCCGACTTTGCTGCGAATTTCCAGGTTGCCGTCGTGATTGATCAGCACATGCTTGACGATCGCCAGGCCGAGGCCGGTTCCGCCGGTGTCCTTGTGGCGGCTGGGGTCGGCGCGATAGAACCGTTCGGTCAGCCTGGGGATATGGATCGGATCAATGCCGATGCCGGTATCCTTGACGGACAGATGGGCGCCTTCGCGATTTGTGCTCCAGGCAACTGTGATGGCTCCGCCGGCCGGCGTGTATTTCACCGCATTAAACACCAGGTTGGAAAACGCACTGCGTAGCTGGCTTTCATCGCCCTGCAGCAGGCGGTGGTCACTGATCTGAACACTGATCTGGTGGCCCTTGTCGCCGCTCAGGGCCCGGGCATCATGACAGATCTGGTTCAGCAGGGCATCGACATCGGTCAGGGTGTCATCCACCGTATGCTCGCCGGTTTCGATACGGGACAAGAGAATCAGATCTGTGATCAGGGCCTCCATCCGTGAGGCCTGTGCCGCCATGGTATTGATAGCCCGGCGCCACTTGGCAGGCAGCTCATCACCATGATCCACCAGGGTTTCAAGGTAGCCACTGATCACGGTCAGCGGTGTGCGCATTTCATGGGAGACGTTGCCGACAAAGTCCCGCCGCATTTGTTCAAGCTGATACAGCCGGGTGACATCCTTGGCCACGATCAGGCGATCGTCGTCGCCGAACAGGCTGATCTGGATCTGCAGATGGATGTGAGGCTTGGCAGGAGAATTGATTTCCAGAGGCTCGCGGTAATCCCGGGCGTCGAAATAGGCCTTGAACGCCGGGTTGCGAATCAGGTTATGAATGTACTGGCCCTGATCGGTGCTGCGACGGAAGCCCAGCAGGTATTCGGCCGAACCGTTCCACCATTCCATGGCGCCCCGGGCATCGGTCATGATCACACCGTCGCGCATGGCGTTGGTGGATTCCTGCACCCGGTTGATGCGGGCCCGGAGTCGATCCTGGGTCAACAGATGATTCTGGTTCAGCTTGTGCAGGTTGTCGAAGATATCACCCCACAAGCCGATGCTCTGTGGGGCTTCATCAGCCGCGCTGGGATGGCCCAGCCACTGGTACAGGCGTCGGGCCTGGACCAGGGTCCACCAAAGATAGGCAACAAGCCCAACCAACAGCCCGTAGAGCGGCTCGCCGAAATAGAGCCCCACCAAGGTGGTGCCTGCGAGTGCGGTGATGATCAGTCTCAGGTAACGGGACCAGTTGTGTTGCATCCACTACTGCCTTGTCGTGTTGCCGGCGCTGATGCGGTGATCGCCGGACGATGATGGGCGGCCCGGGCCTGCCTTGAGGGAGAAATCAGGCTGCTTTGGTGGAAAACCGGTAGCCCGTTCCCCGCACCGTCTGAATCAGATGATCGTACCTGTCTCCCAGCGCCTTGCGCAGGCGACGGATATGAACATCGACGGTGCGTTCCTCGACATACACGTTGCCGCCCCAGACCTGATCCAGCAGTTGAGACCGAGTATAGACCCGTTCCTGGTGAGTCATAAAGAATTGCAGCAGCCGGTACTCGGTCGGGCCCATATTGATGGCACCTTCAGCCGTGGTTACACGATGTCCAACCGGGTCCAGGGTCAGACCGTCCACTTCGATGGGGCTGTCGACACCCGGAGGTGTGGCACGACGCAGGACCGCCTTCAGGCGGGCCACCAGCTCACGAGGGCTGAACGGCTTGGTGATGTAATCGTCGGCACCGACTTCCAGGCCCTGAATCTTGTTATCTTCTTCCACCTTGGCGGTAAGCATGATAATCGGGATATCCGCGGTGGCCTCTTCTTTCTTCAGCCGGCGCGCCAGTTCGACACCGCTTGTGCCCGGCAGCATCCAGTCCAGCAGGATCAGGTCGGGCTGCTTGTCGATAATCAGGGCGTGGGCTTCACGGGCATCCGCTGCCTCCAGGTAGTCGTAATCCGCCATTTCGAGCGCAACCGCAATCATTTCCCGGATGGGCGCTTCGTCATCGACGATCAAGACAGTTTTTCCACTCATATGCATCAACCTGTGTCAGACCTCGGGAGTTCTCTGATCAGAGGTGCGAACACACTCCCTTGTAATGTTGCCGAGTCATTACAACGCGTCTTTGTTACAAGTATATGACATGGACGGGTAGTCAGAGCGCCAGATCCAGCGCCAGACCCAGAAACACCGCAAAGCCGGCCCAGTTGTTATTGAGAAATGCCTTGAAACAGCCTTCCCGGCTTCGCTCCCGGGCCAGATACTGGTGATAGACGAAGAGTGTGGCCATGGCTACGACGCCGAGGTAGTAGAAGGAGCCCAGTTCTGCCCGCTGGCCAACCATCACCAGAATCACCACCACCATGGTCTGCAGCAGAGCAATGATCGCCCGATCTGCGTCTCCAAACAGGATGGCGGTGGATTTGATACCGACCTTCAGGTCGTCATCCCGGTCGACCATGGCATAGAGGGTGTCATAGGCGACGGTCCAGAGCACGTTGGCGGTAAACAGCAGCCAGGTGAGCTGGCTAAGCTGATTTGCCTCGGCTGCCCAGGCCATGGGAATGGCCCAGGAAAAGGCAGCGCCCAGAAACAGCTGGGGTAAATGGGTGTAACGCTTCATGAACGGGTAGATAAAGGCCAGCAGCGCACCACCGAAAGACAGATACAGGGTCAGGGAGTTGGTGAACAGCACCACCATCAGAAACGACACCAGGCACAGCCCGGCAAACAGAGCGACGGCCTCCCAGGCGCGGACCCGGCCGGCGGTGAGCGGGCGGTCTTTGGTGCGTTTGACATGGCGATCCCAGTCCCGGTCGGCAAAATCGTTGATGGCACAGCCCGCGGCCCGCATGAAAAATACGCCCAGGGTAAAGATCAGCAGGTTGGCAAATGACGGAGCCCCCTCGGCCGCCAGCCAGAGTGCCCAGTAGGTTGGCCACAGTAGCAACAGAGTGCCGATTGGCCGGTCGATGCGCAGCAGTCGTGCGTAGTCCGCCAGGCGGGCATGAACATGGGTGGGCAGGGCATTCTGCAACATAGGAGCTGGTATCCGCTTGTCGATGCGTGAGAGTGCACCCGATTATAGCCAGCGGCAGCGGTAGGGTTAACCCTGGTTGTGAGACTGGTATAGCCGGGGTAACAAGTATTCCCCCACCAACAGGGCGCAGGAACCCCGGTGGAACAGGGATCTGCGGGCAAGGCGAGGGTGGCCGTTGCTGCGGACTTTGCAGAGCCCTGTTTCCAGTGGCCCCCGCTGCCACTCGGGGCTGCTGAACAGATAGGCGCCCAGGGGCTTGTTGCCAAGATTGCGCAGGCGGCGGCCGTGGCCGTGCAGGCAGTTCTGTGGAATAACCGTTCGAGCCAGCACCCACGGGCGGCCGTCACCGCACAGGCGAACTTCCCGTACCCAGGCAAGCTGGCGCGGTGCCAGGTTCAGGCGCTTCGCTTCTTCAGGGGTTGGCGCCGAGAAGCCTTCCCTGAGAATTTCAACGTGAAAGCGTTCCTGGCATTTTTGCTGCAGTGCCCGGGTAAAGGAACCTTCTACCATCAGCCAGTAGCGGGCCGGGCCATGAACCTCAGGACAGTAAAGGCCGGCCGCCGCCAGCGACCGGTACCAGAACGTGGGAGGTATGCTCAGCTCGGGGGGCTGGTCACAGTCCTTTAACGGCATAGATTCCCGGAGCGTTGCGCCAATAGCCTTTGTAGTCCATGCCATAGCCGAACAGGAATCGATCCTCAACGTAAAGGCCGGTAAAGTCTGCCTTCAGGCCGGGGCGCGCCTTGCGATCGTGCTCCTTGTCTACCAGCACCGCAGTCAGAACCTCGCTGGCGCCATGGGCCAGGCAGTAATCTGCGATGGCGCACAGCGTCGTACCTTCATCGAGAATGTCGTCGACGATCAGAACCGTGCGGCCTTTCATGTCGGCTTCCGGCTGAAGCTTCCATTCCAGAATGCCGCCGGTGGTCTCCTGGCGGTAACGGGTGGCGTGCAGATATTCGGCCTGAACCGGAAACTTCAATCGTGGCAGGAGCTGACCGGTCAGGATCAGGCCGCCGTTCATGACGCAGAACAACAGCGGGTTACTGTCTTTGAGGCGATCGGTGATGGCGCTGGCCATGGTGTCGATGGCGGTATGCACCTGATCTTCGGGAACCAGGCAGTCAGCTTCTGCCATGACCTGGTTCATTTCAGCGACGGTATCGGTCATAACGATCGGATCCTGTCCAAAACGGCGGATTATACCGAAGTGGGGCGATCGAAGGGAGGGGCGTGGCGGTATTGCAGGTCTGTAATTGTGGCTATTGGCAGAAAACCCCGGGCCCGGTTGTCGGTGCTGGCATTGGTCAATACCGGTGTCGCGGTTATGATGGCAGCCAATCGGGTGAGTGGCAGTCGGCTGGAATCCGGTCGCATTTTGTGATCATTCTGCTTGATTGCTTGATTGCTTTATTGTTCGACAATAATATCCTCGCAGACAAATTGGTGGGAGCTTGTTATGAAGAAGTGGCAGTGTGTGGTGTGTGGTCTGATTTACGACGAGGCTGAGGGGTGGCCGGAGGATGGCATTGAGCCCGGCACCAAGTGGGAAGATGTGCCCGAGGACTGGGTTTGCCCGGACTGTGGTGTGGGTAAGGAAGATTTTGAAATGATCGAAATCGGCTAAAGGCAGGAAAGAATCATGACCGAGCAGACACCCATTGTGATCGTTGGTACTGGTTTGTCGGGTTACTCGCTGGTACGGGAACTTCGCAAACTGGATAAGGAAACCCCGGTCATTATGGTGACTGCCGACGACGGCGTCAGCTATTCCAAGCCCATGTTGTCGACCGGCTTTACCAAAGACAAGGATGCCGATGGTCTGGCCCAGGCAAACCCAGAGGCCATGGCCGAGCAATTGGGGGTGGAGATTCGTCCCTTGTCCACGGTCACGGGCATTGATACCGATGCCCACGAGCTCAAGCTGGGCGATCAGTGCATACGGTATGCCAAGCTGGTTCTGGCCTGGGGCGCCGACGTCATTCGCCTGAGTCTGGATGGCAATGCCCAGGATCGGGTTCATTCCATCAACGACCTGATGGATTACCGGGCCTTCCGTAAAGCCCTCGCCGGTGGCAAGCGGGTTGCGATTATGGGGGCGGGTCTGATCGGGTGCGAGTTTGCCAATGATCTGCGTAACGGTGGTTACGAAGTGGATGTGATCGCCCCGGATTCATCTCTGATGCCCAGCCTGCTGCCGGAGGCGGCTGCAGGTGCCGTGCAGGCCGAGCTGGAGAAACTTGGCGTTCGATTCCACCTGGGTACGGTGGTTGAGCGGGTAGAGCACCAGGGCAGTGGCGTTGAGCTGACACTCGGTAATGGTGAACAACTCCAGGCGGATCTTGTGGTGTCGGCAGTGGGCCTGCGCCCCCGTACTGAACTGGCTCGCGCTGCCGGGATCCATACAGGCCGGGGCATTCAGGTGAATCGGGCGCTGGAAACCTCCGCACCGGATGTCTATGCCCTGGGTGACTGTGCCGAAGTGGATGGGCGCGTTCTGCTCTACGTGCTGCCGTTGATGGCCTGTGCCCGGGCGCTGGCGAAAACTCTGGCCGGTGAGCGCACGGAAGTCAGCTACGGCACCATGCCGGTGATGGTGAAAACCCCCTGTTGCCCGACCGCCGTCTGCCCACCGCCCATGGATGCCGAGGGCGAATGGCAGGTGGAACAGGAAGGGACAGACGTCAAAGCCCTGTTCCGGAGCCCGGACGGCGACACGCTTGGCTTCGCGGTGACCGGCAGGTTTGCTCTGGAAAAGCAGGCACTGGCGAAGGAAGTCCCCCCTATTCACCGGGCCTGAAGCCTGTGGCTGCCAGTGAGGCTGGCTGGCAGCCGTTTGTCGTCTTTGGCAGTTTAAGCCGTTGCGAAATTTTCCTGTCTGGGGTAGAAAACCCGTTCGTGAGCTAACAAAAGACAGGAGCGCGCATGCTGGATGTAACCCGAAAACTGGTGGAGTTGCTGGATCTTTCCCCGATCGGAGACGATCATTTTCAGGGCGACAGCGAGGATCTGGGCTTTCCGCATGTATTCGGGGGGCAGGTTCTGGGGCAGGCCCTGATGGCGGCCAGCCGGACCGTCGAAAATCGCCTCTGTCACTCTCTCCATGCCTATTTCCTGCGCCCTGGCAATCACAGCATGCCAATCGATTATGAAGTCCAGCGTGTTCGGGATGGCGGCACTTTTTCGGTGCGTCGGGTGATTGCCCGTCAGGATGGCAAGGAAATCCTGACCGGCTCCATGTCATTCCAGGTCGCGGAAGAGGGGCTGGATCATCAGGTCGATATGCCGGCAGCGCCGGACCCGGATACGCTCAAGTCCGAGCAGGACTGGGGCAAGCTGATCGCAGATAAAGTGCCGGAGAAAATGCGGGATATGTTGACCCGCGACCGGCCTATAGAGATCCGTCCGGTCGACCCGATGAATCCGTTCAAACCGGAAAAGCGCCCGCCCCATCGTCAGAATTGGTTCCGGGCCCTCGGGCCTTTACCGGATGACCCGGTGCTGCATCGGTGTCTGCTGACCTATGCCTCTGACTTCTCGTTTCTGGGTACGTCCCTGAACCCTCACGGGCGCACCTTCATGAGCAAGAGCATGCAGGTTGCCAGCCTGGATCATGCCATCTGGTTCCATCGGGATTTCCGCATGGACGACTGGTTGCTTTACGACAAGGATAGCCCAAGTGCATCGGCTGGCAGGGGCTTTAATCGGGGTAACTTCTTTACCCGGGATGGTGTGCTGGTGGCTTCCACCACTCAGGAAGCACTGATCCGGGAGCGTAAGGCCTGAGGATTGTAATCGCCCAGCCATTCGACCATGTCATCAAAGGGTAGTGGCCGGGTGAGGAAGTAGCCCTGCACCATATCACACCCCATGTCTTTCAGCAGCGACAGGGTTTTCTCATCCTCCACCCCCTCGGCCACGACGGTGTAGCCGAGGCTGTGGCACATGTCGATGGTGGTGCGCACGATCACTCTATCCTGCTCCCGTTCCGCTATATCGGTAATTAGTGAACGGTCGATTTTGATTTCGCCGGCCGGCAACTGCTTGATGTAGGACAGCGACGAATAGCCGGACCCGAAGTCGTCAATGGAGAGCGGAATGCCCGCGGCATCAAGCGCGTTCAGCGCCCGCAGGGAATTGGTGGGGTCCTGCATCATGGAGGTCTCCGTGACCTCGAAGGTGATGGCCCCGGAGTGGAGCTGGTAGCTTTGCATCAGCCGTTGTACGAACACGGCAAAATCCGGCTCCCGCAGGTTATTGGGCGAGATGTTGACGGCGATTCCGGCATCCCAGCCGATCTCCAGCAGCCGCCCCCGCATTTCCAGGGCCTCTTTCAGCACCCATCGGGTCAGGGGTTTGATCAGCCCGGTCTGTTCGGCCACCGCGATGATTTCATCGGGCCGCACCGGCTGTTCCCGCCTTGGCCAGCGAATCAGTGCCTCAAATCCGGTAATGGTGCGGGTACGCAGGCACAGCTTCGGCTGCAGGAACAGAGTCAGCTCGTTGTGATCGATGGCGTGGCGCAGGTCGGAGACCAGAGTCAGTCGGTCGGCGCTGTAGGAGTCCCGGGAGGATTTGTAGTAGGCAATTCCGCGGTCTCGGGCGCGGTCAGAACCTTCGGCGATCACCGCCCGGCGAATCAGGGTGTTGGCATCGTTTCCGTGAGTCGGGTAGAAAGCCACGCCGAGCTGTGGGTTCAGGGGAACCTGCATGCCAAGGAAATCTACCGGGTAGCGGATCTCTTCAATGCTGCGCAGCACGATTCTGGGCACCGACAGCGCCTGGTCAGCATCCACCACAAAGGCAAAGGTTTGCGGGTCGAGGCTGGCCAGGAAGAAGGTTCGGTTGTCGGTCTGCTCCAGGGAGATGGCGCCGGGTACATCCTTGATCACCGCGTTGTAGTGTTTGGAGGCCAGCTCCAGAATGCGGTCGGTGTTGCGGTGGCCCAGGGTTTTGGTGACCGGATACAGGTTGTCCAGATGGATGATGACCACGCCGAAGCGTTTGCCGCGCTGGCTCCGGATCAGTTCGTTCAGGCGCATTTCGTAGCTGCTGCGATTGGGCAGGCCAGTGAGCGGATGGTGCAAGGCCTGGTCCATCAGCCGGAGTTCGGCTGTGCGCCGAGCTTCGAGTGCCTTGAGTTCCGCCTCCTGGGCCAGCACTTTCTCCTGGCGCTCGTGATAGATCCGGATGGCCAGAGCCAGGCTGAGCAGAATGGCCTGGAAGGCGGAGCCCAGTTGCATGCCATAGACCGAGAAGAAACTGGTGGGAATCAGGCCATACTTGTTGGCGGCGGTAATGGCGCTGCCCAGGGTGACGGCTCCCCAGGCCAGGGTGTAGTACACCGCCTGTGGATTGCCTCGGGCCCATTGCAGGGGGCCGACGACAGTAAGCAGCAAGCAACTGGGAATCGCCAGGGCCACGGTTAGCCGGATGCCAGTGCCGTAATCAATCACCATAGTCGACAGTGCCAGCACTGCGTTCAGTACGATGGTGGCCAGCATCAGCTGATCGAGCCGCGGGCTGCACTCATGCAGCTTCAGGAACGAGCGGGAAAACATGAGGGTGAACAGCATAGCCAGCGGTATCGACAGCACCATGGCATTACTCTGGACCGCGGGAAGTGTCGGCCACAGAAACTGGTAGGTAATTCCATTCAGGGTGCCGATCAGGATCAGGTAACCCAGGGTCGAGAGCACGTAATACAGGTAGATGGATTCCCTGAGCGCCAGGAACACAAACAGGTTGAAGCAGATGGCGGTAATCAGGATGCCGTAGTACAGGGCGTGAACCTGGCTCTCTACGGAGGTCTTCTCGAAAAAACTGCGATTGTTCCAGAGCCGGAGCGGCACCTGCATGGCACCGTCGGTGTCGATTCTCAGCAAAATGCGGTAGTTGTGATCAGCTTCAAGCTGGAACGGGAACAGGAAGTGGGGATGTTCCACCGGGCGCTCCGAGAACAGCATGCGGTCGCCGGTCTGATAGCTCAGCTGGATTTCGCCGTCCCGTAACAGATAGAAATCGATTCGATCCAGATGCGGGTAAGTGATCTCCAGAAGATTGGTGGTTCGGGGCTGGCTGATCGGAAACTGCAGCCAGACCTGGTCACGGGTGTAACCGAAATTAGGCGTTTGTTCGTTCAGGATTTGCCAGTCGCCGGATTCCAGGGCCTGTTGCGGGCTGCGTTGGTCGTCCGGTGCCAGTCTCAGGTACTCAATGGCTGGAATATAGCCATCACCGGCAGCCATGGCGGGAAGCGAAAGCGCCAGAAGAATCAGCAGAGCTGCCAGGGGTCGGGCCAGTTGCATCAGAATCACAGGTTACCGTTCTTGTCGTTATGGCCTGAGTATGGCCTGTCGTCTGGGGCGGCTCAAGCCGTAACCGGCAGACTTTTGGTAACTTGTGTAATTATTGGTCAAATCCCGTTAATCCAATCCCGGACCCAGGGCAGGGCTTCCGCCTCCGGCTCCATGGTTTCCAGTGCATCAATCCGCAGGGTGTCACCGACCTTGCGGGCGCCGGTTTCATACAGCGCCTCTTCCATCAGGTCTCCTGCACCGCAAAAGGTGTCGCCATAGGAGCTGTCGCCCAGCACGATCACGCCAAAGGGGCGGCCAGGCTGCTGAGGCAATTGCTCGCGCAAGTCCAGATAGAACGGCAACAGGTTGTCGGGGATTTCACCCTGGCCGGTGGTGGAGGTGCACACCAGCAACGCGTCCTGGTTGTCGGTGATATCGGCCAGAGTTGGATTTTCCAGAACCGTGACGGTGTGCCCTTCGGGTTCCAGTTCCTGCTTGATACGGCGCGCTGTCAGCCGGGCGCCCCCGTAAACGCTGCCGGTAAGAATGCGGATTGCTGCCATAACGACTACCTGTGTTGATGGGGTAGGGATGTTCGGGCCAGATAGTAATGGCGTGGCCGGCAGGGCTCAAGCCGAAGTCTGTGGGCAGGGCCCGGCGTTCTGGCTCCGTACTCTTGGGGCAATACGGTTCCGGCCACTCTCCTTGGCGTTGTATAGCTGTACGTCGGCCTGCTTGAGCAGTTCGTTGATCGATCCGGATTTGGAAATGGAGCATACCCCGGCACTGATGGTGACGGGCAGTGTCTGTTCCCGATGGTGAAAACGGGTGGCTGCCACTTCTGCGCGCAGGCGCTCAGCCAGGGTGAGCGCCTGCAACAAAGTGGTGTCGGGTAATAGCAGCAGAAATTCCTCACCGCCCCAGCGGGCAGCAACATCCGACTGGCGGACAACCTGCCGGACCAGATCCGCAAACTGGCGCAGAACCTCGTCTCCGGCATCGTGGCCGAAGTCATCGTTAATGCGTTTGAACAGGTCCAGATCAATCAGAACGACGGAAAAATGATGCCCGGAGCGCTCGAACCGGGAAAACTCGGTGTTTAGCCGGCCCTGCATGTCCCGCCGGTTGGCCAGCCCGGTCAGTTCGTCGGTGCGGGCGGCGTGTTCGTGGGCCTGGGCGAGTGCCACCAGTTTGTTGCGGGCCCGCAACCGGCCGGCTTCCAGCACGAAACAGAAGATCGACTCGAAGGTGAGTGTGGCGAAGAAACGGATCTTGAAGTCGGTGCTGTATTCAGCGCTGACCCCGGGCATCTCGGGAAACTGAAACACCAGGATGGCCAGCAGGTAGCAGAACAGCAGAATCGCGGTGCCACCCTTGAGGCTGGTCAGGTAGAACAGCAACGGCGGGAACACATAGAACCAGAGTGGGCCGGTGTTGCCCTCGCCGCCGGAGGCAATCAGATAGGTGAACAGTAGCCCGACAATAACCAGCAGGCCACCTTTCTGGACCGTTCGATCCCGGCTCCAGGCATACCATCCAATATTGAGAATGATCGGACCAACGAAGGCCCAGAGCACCCAGGCGTGCAAATAGTGCTCGGCATACCAGGCTTTGACGCCGATACCGGCCAGAAACAGAATCGCCATGGCTGACAGGCCATTCAGTAGCCGGGAGATCTGAAGCTCCTCATGCTCGCTGGACTGGGTGTGGCTGGTAAGGCTGGTATCTGTCATTAACTGTTGTTCTTTTTGACATATTTTCGGGAATTATGCGTCAAAAACCATCGTGATTGCAGCATTAACTGTCAGGATTGTGAAGGGGGCCCTTAACCGGGATTTGTTTCAATTTGATGGCAAAAAATTTATAGTTTGCCCCCGGCGAACACTGCCCAAACCCCTTCTGTCCACAAGACAAGAGAATCAATTGGTATGGCCCGTTCCAGCAGCTTTCTGGATAACCTTCTCACCAGCCCCTCCACGGAACGGTACAGGGTCGGACTAAGTGTACTTTTCCTTCTTTGTGTCTGGCTTGTGGTTGGTTCCTTCAGTCAGGGCCTGCCTAACGCCATGTTATTGATGGCCGCCGCGGTCATTGGTGGCTACATGGCAATCAATATCGGTGCCAACGATGTCGCCAACAATGTCGGGCCGGCGGTCGGGTCCGGAGCCCTGTCGCTGGGTGCGGCAGTGCTTCTGGCGGCTGTATTTGAAGCCGCGGGTGCGTTGATCGCCGGCGGTGATGTGGTGTCGACCATCAAGGGCGGGATTATTGATCCGACCACTCTGGAAGATCCGCGTGCGTTTGTCTGGTTAATGACAGCGGCTCTGCTGGCGGGCGCCCTGTGGCTGAACCTGGCCACCTGGATGGGCGCGCCGGTCTCAACCACCCACTCCATCGTGGGCGGTGTCCTGGGGGCCGGGATTGCCGCTGGAGGCTGGGCCATTGCGGATTGGGCGGTGATGGGCAAAATCGCCGCAAGCTGGGTTATTTCGCCGGTTCTGGGTGGTGCCCTGGCGGCACTGTTCCTGTTCGCAATCAAGAAAACCGTACTGTATCGCCAGAATCTGGTGTCCTCTGCCCGTACCTTTGTACCCTGGCTGGTGGCGATTATGGCCTGGGCCTTTTCCACCTATCTGATGGTCAAGGGCGTCAAGAAGATCGTCAAAGTGGACATGGTGGAAGCTTCGGTGATCGGCCTGGTTGTGGCAGGTGTGGTGTTCTTCGTGATGCGCACTCTGGTGGGCCGCAAAGCCTCGACCATGGAAAACAGTGCGCAGGGGGTAAATACCCTGTTCACCTGGCCGTTGATCTTCGCCGCGGCCCTGCTGAGCTTCGCCCACGGCGCCAACGACGTGGCCAATGCCATTGGCCCGCTGGCAGCCATTAATGATGCCATTCAGGCTGGCGGTGGCGTGGTCACTTCAGCGAGCATTCCGCTTTGGGTGATGCTGGTGGGTGCCCTGGGGCTGGCGGTCGGGCTGATGCTGTTCGGGCCGCGCTTGATCAAAACGGTAGGCTCGGAGATTACCGAGCTGGACAAGACCCGGGCCTTCTGTATCGTGCTGTCTGCGGCGCTGACGGTGATTCTGGCGTCTCAGCTTGGCCTGCCGGTCAGTTCCACCCACATTGCCATTGGCGGCGTTTTCGGTGTCGGCTTCCTGCGGGAGTATCTGAAATCCAACTACGCGACCCAGCTGCACAAGATCATCGAACACCATGACCCGGCCGAGCAGGAGCGCCTGAAGCCGTTCCTGGATGACTTCCGCAATGCCTCGGTGGAGGAAATGGAGAAGCTGCTGAAACAGGCGAAGAAGAAAAAGCAGCAGGTGCCTTTGTCCAAGTCGGAGCGTAAGCGCCTGAAGAAGATTTACCGCGAGGAGATGGTCAAGCGCTCCCATCTGGTGAAGATTGCTGCGGCCTGGATCATTACTGTGCCGGCGTCGGCGATTATGGCGGCGTTCCTGTTCTTCACCCTGCGTGGCCTGATGGTCTGACCGTCGTGCGGGGCTGGTGATGGCCCCGTGCTTTGTCCATACTATAGGCAATGCATCCGGCAGGCGTGGCCTGTCGCTATCCATATTCGGGGAGTACAACATGAGTTCATCTGTCGAGAGCCGTCAGGCGCGGATGATTGAAGAGTTGCGGGTGTTCATCAAGAAAGTGATGAGCGATCCGACGATTGCCGTGAAGTCCATGGAGATTGCCCGCAAGTACAAGGGCGAGGCCAATGCCGATGAGCTGATGGCCCGTGAGATCAGTGCCAATACCACGATCCGGATTCCGGAGAGCTGGAGTGAGGCCGACAAGATGTTTCTGGAGATCCTGCACGAGGTGCTGGATGACGAAGAGGCGCTTTACTGATTAGTCCCAGGTGTTGAACGACGAACTCTGAGCAAGGGGATGGGGAGCTTCTCCCAAAACCTTGCGGAGCCATGGATGGCGGAGCAGAGCGTACAGGGATGTATTCACAGCGTGTTTTGGGAGAAGCTCCCCATCCCCTTGCGGGGCTCCGGCTGACTCCGCAAGGTTTTGGAAAGGGCTCCCGCAAGCCCCGCCCCAAAGCTTTGATAGGCGCCGAATGCTCCGCAAGGTTTTGGAAAGACTTCCCGCATCCCCAGCCATCAGATGATGGTGCAGTATTCTGGCTAACTCAGGCCTGCCTGGCCTCTCTCTGGTTCTGCTTCAAAACCGCCGCAGCCATCTGGTGCAGGATGGTCATTTCATCGGCAATGCCATCATCCTTCGACAGCTCCCGCTGTTCCTTGAGAATGTCTTCCAGAATTTCTGGTGTTGTTAACGGGTTGGCAAGAACCACCCGGAACACAATGCACGGGAAGTGGTAGTAACGGGCGGGCTCAAGTCGGGTTCGGGAGACGAAGGCTTTGCCGCGTTCCCGTTGGGTTTTCTGAATGAACTTGGTGATGCGGTTCAGGCAGGTGTTCATCTTTTCTGCCTGCAGCTCATCGGCCATGGCCAGTGCCTGGCGCACATCTTCCGGGCAATAGCGGTAGGTCAGGATGTTCAGTTCCGGGCGGGTGACCAGTTCAAAATCCGGTTGTTCATCGATCATGTTGGCAAAGGTTTTGGCTTTGTCGATGCCCTGGTCGATGAGAATTTCGTAGCCTTCTCTGGCGAGGATTTTCAGGCCTGAGTGAATCAGCATGGCCATGCCCGGGCGCGAGCCTTCCAGGGTGGTGCTGCCGAGGTCCCGGGAACCTTTCCGGATGATGTACTGGGCGTGGTGTTCTACCGCGCTGGCCAGACTGGGATCCTTGAAGACCACCAGGCCGGCGCCCATGGGTACGTAGAGCTGTTTGTGGGCGTCGAAGGTGACCGAGTCGGCTTTCTCGATGCCGCGCAGCAGGTGTTTGTGGGTGCGGGAGAACAGGGTTGGCCCGCCCCAGGCGGCGTCGACGTGGAAGTGGGCGCCGAATTCCCGGGCGATGTCGGCCATGGCGTCCAGCGGGTCGACGTTGCCGGTTTCGGTGGTGCCGGCCACGCCGCAGATGGCCATGACTTTGATTTTCTGTTTCTGCAGCTCCAGACATTTGTCGCGCAGGGCGTCGGTCTGGATCCGGTTGAATTCGTCGGTTTCAACCGGCACCAGGGCATCGCGGCCCAGGCCCAGCACGTCAGCGGCTTTGCGCAACGAGTAGTGGCCGCGCTTGGAGACGACGATGGCGGCGCCCTCGTAGCCATAGTATTTCAGGGCCCGAAACAGGC
>JAJUKC010000029.1 GCA_029264995.1 Marinobacter sp.
AAACCGATACCGTAGATCAGGCCCATGTCTGCATCGGCCGGGTCTTCAACAATGTTGTCTTCCAGGCAGCGAACGGTTTCCAGGCACAGAGGAATCATCATACGGGCGATGATGTCTTCTTCGTCGAAGTCCTTGCTGCCGCTAACCACAGGCTCGATCAGCTTGTAGGTTTCTTCGTCGACAACCTTCTTCGGCTTGCCCTTCTTGTCTTCTTCGTACTTGTAGAAGCCCTTGTCGTTCTTCTGGCCGTAACGGTTATTCTCGAACATCACGTCAATGGCGGACTTGAAGTCGGCCTTCATGCGCTCGGGGAAACCCTCGGCCATAACTTCGTTGGCGTGCTTGGCGGTATCCATGCCGACAACGTCCAGCAGGTAAGCCGGGCCCATGGGCCAGCCGAACTTTTCCATCACCTTGTCGATCTTCTGGAAATCGGCGCCGTCACGTACCAGCGCGGCAAAACCACCGAAGTACGGGAACAGAACACGGTTAACCAGGAAGCCCGGGCAGTCATTGACCACGATCGGGGTCTTGCCCATAGCCTTGGCATACGCAACCGTAGTCGCGATAGCGCGGTCACTGGTCTTCTCGCCACGGATAACCTCAACCAGCGGCATCATGTGCACCGGGTTGAAGAAGTGCATGCCACAGAAGTTCTCCGGACGCTTCAGGTTCTTGGCCAGAAGGTTGATGGAGATAGTCGAGGTGTTGGAGGTCAGAATGGTGTCTTCGCGAACCGCGTCTTCGGTTTCACGCAGAACAGCATCTTTCACCTTCGGATTCTCAACAACCGCTTCAACCACCAGGTCGACGTTCTTGAAGTCGCCGTAGTTGAGGGTCGGAGTAATTGCGTTCAGAACGTCGCCCATCTGGCCGGCGTCCATCTTGCCCTTGGCAACACGCTTGGACAGCAGCTTCTTGGCTTCATTCAGGCCCAGCTTGATGCCGTCCTGATTGATGTCCTTCATGATGATCGGCGTGCCTTTCAGTGCAGACTGGAACGCCACACCGCCACCCATGATGCCGGCGCCCAGTACGGCGGCCAGGTTCACGTCAGAGGCCTCTTTTTCCCACGCGCTGGCCTTCTTCTTCAAGGCCTGGTCGTTCAGGAACAGACCAACCAGACACGCGGCAACGTTGGTCTTGGCCATCTTGGCGAAGCCCTTGGCTTCTACTTCGATCGCCTTGTCGCGAGTCATGCCAGCATGCTTCTGCATGGTCTTGATGGCTTCCACGGGCGCCGGATAGTTCTTGCCAGCCTTGCCGGCCACGAACGCCTTGGAAATCTCGAACGCCATCATGCTTTCCATGGCGTTGAGCTTGATCTTGCCTTTCTTCTCTTCGCGGCGCGCCAGGTTGTCCAGCTTGCCTTCGTTGCACTGATTGATAATGGCAACGGCTGCGTCGACCAGCTTGTCGGCTTCAACCACGGCATCAACAGCGCCCACTTTCAGAGCGGCATCAGCGCGGTTTTCAGTACCACCGGCAATCCACTCAACCGCATTGTCCACGCCAACCAGGCGCGACAGGCGAACAGTGCCGCCAAAACCCGGGAAGATACCCAGCTTCACTTCCGGCAGACCTACCTTGGCCTTGGGAGCCATAACACGGTAGTCGGTCGCCAGACACATTTCGAAACCACCACCCAGAGCGATACCGTTGATAGCGGTAACCGTCGGGAACGGCAGGTCTTCAATGGCGTTGAATACTTCGTTGGCCTTGAGGTTGTTGGCCACGAGGTCTTCTTCGGAACCGGCAAACAGCTCGGTGAACTCGGTGATATCAGCACCGACAATGAAGCTGTCCTTGGAGCTGGTTACCACCAGGCCCTTCAGGTTCTTCTGGGATTTGAGTGCTTCAGCTGCGGCGCCCAGTTCTTCGATGGTGAGACGGTTGAACTTGTTGACTGACTCGCCCTGCAAGTCGAAGTCCAACTGAGCGATCCCGCCTTCGATCTCTTTAACCGTGATGGCTTTACCTTCGTAAATCATCAACTGATCTCCAGTCTGTGTTTGGAACTGCTGACAACCGGCGGACGATGGCCGCCATGCCGGCTGTTTGTGCAGCGAGATTTCGGTCACTGCCCGATCTTCCGATCCAAAAATTCATACAGTCGTTTGAATCGTGAGGGCACACGATGAAAAAAAAAGACGCGTTTGTCAATTTGTTTCTGAATGAAACCTGTAGAAAAAAGGGAGCTGACTCTGTAAGCACCGGAAACTACTTGATTAGCCGGCAGACTTACTTTAACTTCGGGTTACGACTTTAGTCCACAATAATAAAACTGCATTACGGAGACTCATCCGATGAAAGACGCCCGCCTGCGGATCCAGTCGTTGATTGCCGCGTTCATTCTTCTCGCCCTGACGGCTTTGAGCGCCAAAGCCCAGGAAACCGGAGCAGAATTTCTGTCTGACCTCCACGATTTCCGGGTTAACAATTACCTGGCCCTCGATGCCTTTTACAACTTCAGTGCAACCGGCGATACCGAAACACTGAACAGGATCGTTGTCGGAATCAACAACTCGAACGATGCCATGAATTCCGTGGTCGCCAGCACCAGCGGTGTTCTTTCTGAACAGCAAGTAGAGGAACTGAACCAGGCTTTCGATCAGTTCAAGAACCTGATGCGTGGCAACATCAATGAAGTACGTGACCGTGGCTACCCGGATCTTCGCCTGATGGCCGACCTGGCAAACCAGGCCCTGAACATGAACAACCTGGCCACCGAACTGTACTCAGTGGCGCAGGAAGGCAGCGGCATCAAAGCGGACACGCGCATCGAGTCGGCGCGCTCAGCCGCTGTTGTCATGGCCCAAATGATGGCACGTTATGCGGCCAGAACGCACTCGTCCGTCTCCCAGACCTTCCAGGGTGCCTCCAGCGAAGTCCCTCTGGACGAACAGGCAAAGACATTCGATCAACTGCTGTCGTCACTTCGGACCGGCTCAACTAACGGCGAGCTCAAGGCTGCCCTGGACGATGTCGCTTCCAAATGGCAGTTCATCCGCGGCTCCTACATCAACTACAACGAAAACAACGTTGGCTTTGTGATTGATCGCTACTCCAAAGGCATCATTGAAGGCCTGACCAACGCCATTGACCTGCTGCGCGCCAGCGCCTGACGCTCTTCCGGGGTGAGCACCCAGCTCACCTCCAGCCAAATCCCTCCCCGGTTGATACCGGTCAGCATGACAAAACACTTTCCCCGGTATACTCTCGGTACTATTCTGAACATATTCCCCAAGTACGAAGGAGCGCTAACCTATGTCCACCTATAAGAAAATGCTGGTTGCCATTGATCTGACCGAAGAGGCACCACAGGTTCTGAACAAAGCCAAAGCAATGTGTGACGCCCAGGGAGCGGAGTTGCTGCTGGTTCACGTTGTTGAGCCGGTTGGTTACGCCTATGGTGGCGATATTCCGATGGATCTTTCTGAACTGCAGGATCAACTGGACAAAGCTGCCCGAGAACAGCTGGGCAAGTATGGGGATGAATATGGTATTGCGGCGGACAACCAGGTGGTAACCGTCGGCCGTCCGGAATCGGAAATCCACCGCCTGGCCAAGGAGCACAACGTTGATCTGGTGATCGTGGGAAGCCATGGCCGCAAAGGCTTCCAGTTACTGCTTGGTTCAACGGCGAACGGTGTTCTTCACGGTACAGAGTGCGATGTGTTGGCCGTTCGTATTCATTAAGACTCTTGATGACGGGGAAGGCATCAGCCCTCCCCTTTCATCCTGGCCTGAAGCTTCCTGAGCTGGCTTTCCAGAGAAACACTGACGCTGGAGGCCATTGAGAAAAAATTGAGCAGTGCTTTCAGATTACTGTCACCCTTACAAACAGCATGGATCCGCTGCCAGAGCGCCTGATTGACCAGCTGCAGCCGCTGGTTACGCTCCACCAAACCCTTTAGTTCCCAATCCGCTTCCTGCTGATTCCGCTTTGCGAACAGCTGTTGAAGCAGATAATACCCCACACTGCGCATCACAAATTCATCGCTGTTGGCAAACGGCAGGTGGTGTAACGCCATAGGCTTGAGCTCCGACAGCACCGGGCAACCACTGGTAGCCATCTTGAGCCCCAGCAGAGAGCGCAGGGACTCTTCCAGCGTCGTCTGCTTGAAATAGGAGCGACGCTCATCCGTAACAGTCACATCCACTTTCTGATACGCGTCTTCTGCCTGAAATGCCTCCACCACCGGCAATATCTCTGTTGCCGCCGGGCAATACGGGGTGTCTCCGGGTTTCAGCGGGCAGTTCGAACACTGGCAATGCTCGAGGCGAACCCAGGCCGGCAATGGCTGGCCCTGTGGCGGCGAGGATGACTCCCCGTTTACCTTGAATTCGACATTGCGGCCATCCTGAAATTTGAAATTGTAATTTATGTTCATTGATTCGCCTGTTCTTCCAGCTCCATCCACCGTTCAATCACCGACTCCAGGCGAGACTCCGTTTCCGCCAGTTGTTCCAGAGTGGCCGATACATCTTCCGGTGGGCCTGAATAAAAATCCGGTGCAGAAATTTTATCCTGAAGCTCAGCTACCTGCTGCTCCAGTTGTTCGATTTTGCCGGGCAATTGCTCCAGCTCAAGTTTAAGCTTGTAGCTCAGTTTTACGGGCTTCGGTTTTGCCGACTGCCCCACAGTACCACCATCCTGCTTCGGCTTTTTTTCGGAACTGTCGGGTTTATCACGCTTGTCCTGCTTGTCCAGCCGGCTACCGGAAGTTTCGGAGGGAAAACAACCGCCTTGCCGGCGCCAATCTGTGTATCCACCCACGTATTCCGCCACCGCCCCGGAACCATCAAGAAAAATGGTGTCAGTCACCACGTTGTCGAGAAATTCCCGGTCATGACTGATAACAATCACCGTACCTTTGAACTCCGAAAGCTGCTCTTCCAGCAATTCCAGGGTTTCGACATCAAGATCGTTGGTCGGTTCGTCCAGCACCAGAATATTGGCCGGTTTACTGAACAACTTGGCCAGTAGAAGCCGCGCCCGTTCACCACCGGAGAATACACGCACGGGAGAGCGTGCCCGTTCCGGGGTAAACAGAAATTCCTGCAAATAACCCAGCACGTGCTTGCTCTGACCATTGATATCAATGAATTCCCGGCCCTCAGCCAGGTTATCCAACGCATTCCTCTGGAGATCCAGCTCTCCCCGAAGTTGATCAAAGTAGGCAACCTGAAGATTCGTTCCCAGCCAGATACTCCCCTCGGTGGGCTTCAACTCACCCAACAACAGGCGCACGAGGGTCGTCTTCCCCGTACCATTCTCGCCAACCAATCCAATCTTGTCGCCCCGGAGAATGGTGAGATCCATATTGCGAACCACCGGCTCCCCTTCTACATACGAGAAACCGGCGTTGCTGGCTTCCACCACCAGCTTGCCCGAAATATCCGCCTGCTCAACTGCGAAACTGGCGGTGCCACCCCGCACCCGACGCTGCCTGTGCTCTTCACGCATCGCTTTGAGTGCCCTCACCCGCCCCATATTCCGGGTGCGGCGAGCCTTGATACCCTGGCGGATCCAGGCTTCTTCCTGTTTCAGGCGCTTGTCGAAAAGCGCGTTCTGGCGCTCTTCTTCCTCCAGCGCTTTTTCCTTAAGCTCCAGATATCTGTCATAACTGGCCGCAAAACTCACCAGCTGCCCCCGGTCCAGCTCCACGACGCGAGTGGCCATTCGCCGGATGAAGGCACGGTCATGACTGACAAACAACATGGCGCCCCGGAACTGCGACAGCGCCTCTTCGAGCCAGGCAATGGCGGGCACGTCCAGATGGTTGGTTGGCTCATCCAGCAACAGAATATCCGGGTCTGCCACCAATGCCCTGGCCAGAAGCACGCGGCGCTGCCAGCCCCCGGAAAGGGTATTCAGCACCCGATCCGGATCCACACCATATTGACCCAGAATCGTGGTTACCTTCTGGTCAAGCCGCCAGCCGTCCAGAGATTCCAATCGTTCCTGAACCTTCATCAAACGCTCAAGACTGGATTCGTCCGCCTTTTGGGATAGCCGGTGGAATTCCGCCAGCAGATCCCCGGTTTCCGGAAATGCCGAGGCCACCACATCATAGGCTGTACGACTGTCATCCGACGGCAGGCTCTGGGGCAGTACCGACAACACAGAGCCATCTTCCAGCCGCACCACGCCGCCGTCCGGCGTCACTTCCCCGCTGACGATTTTCAACAGCGTGGATTTCCCCTCACCGTTTCGGCCCAACAGACAAACCCGTTCACCGGGGTCAATGGTCAGGCTTGCTTCATCCAGCAATGGATGCATGCCATAGGCGAGAGAGATCCGGTCTAGCGTTAACAGTGGCACTGTATCAATTCTCCTGATTCGAAACGGTTACCTTGTCGCCTACAGCAATCACACCCGGTTTTTGGTGCACGGCATTCTGCCCAAAAATAACGCCGTCCTGGGTGTTTCGATAGCCGGCCAGGGTCTTGAGGGGCTGAGTGGCGGGATCTTTTCGGCCAGTATCGGGATTGACCGTGGTCATCACGCAACGGGAACAGGGTTTGACAATATCCAGTTGGCTATCACCAACACTTATTTCCCGCCAGATGTCTTCCGCCCAGGCCTCCGCTCCCTCAACCACAATGTTCGGCCTGAAGCGACGCATATCAACCGGAGATTCGAGACGGGAATTGAGCTCATCCAGAGACGACTGGTTAACCACCAGTAACGGGAAACCATCAGCAAAACCCACCCGGCGTTTGGCGGTGACACGATCGGGATCCACCCGCCGGAAACAGCTGTCAGGCATATAAACCAGGCTAAGCATTTCTCCGCAATAACGGCTCAAGGCTTCACCAGCGCGGCCGGCTCCGGCAGTGGCAACCACCTGATCACGCCAAACCGTAACTTCCACAGCGTCAGTGCCCGCCTCGAGAGGGAAAACCCCCTCGCCTGGCACATCAATAACGACCACTCCATTTTGCAGAGCCGTGGAAACATTGGCGAGCTGAGGCAACCGACGCTGAGTCACGAAACGGTTATCGCTATCGATTATCATCCAGCGTCGATCGCCCTGCGGACCAAAATCGTCCAACTCAAAACGGGACACTTCGATCCCCGCCAATGATTTAACCGGATAGATGTAGAGGGTTTTCACCTTCATGGTTTCGCCTTCCTCAGTTGCCGGATTATTCAGGAAATGGCTGCCGAGTATAACTGACGAGACAGGAGGAGTGAGTGAATTTGAGAGGCTATAAACGAAGAAACCCGGCCTGAGGCCGGGTTTCGGAATTCTGGAGCGGGAAACGAGATTCGAACTCGCGACCCCAACCTTGGCAAGGTTGTGCTCTACCAACTGAGCTATTCCCGCTGATTGTTGCCGGGCGTTGCCTGACAACGGCTGCGTATTCTACTGATAACTCGGGGGCCGTCAACACTTTCGTGAAAAAATTTCACAACCGCCGATCATCATGATGCACACAGGTCTTCAGGTTCCACCCCAAGCGCCAGCTGAACAATCCTGGCCACCGAGGCGCTCAACACCTCCGCCTCGGTGCCGGGCACCTCCAGCAACAGATCGTAGCTCATACCCAGCACCACATTGACGATCAAGGTGCCGTCCTGACGAGGGCATGGCGAATCCAGCCGCTCCAGAAGCTGCTCCAGACCGTCAATCCAGGACTGCCGATACCGGCGTGCCACCCTGGCCAGGCGGTCGTCCCTGAGCGCCTCCATCACAAACACCTGCTCTGCCAGTACCTGCTCCCGCCGGCGTGTAAACTGCTCCTGCATCCAGGCCTGGGCAAAGTCAGTCAGGCGCTGACACAGTTCCGGACGAAACTCAGCGCCCCGGCGCAATTGCTCAGGGGGCACACCATCAAGTACCAGATTCAAGGTGTCGTGGAAGGCTTTCAGTTCTGCGCCGGCTTCTTTTGCGTAAAGCATGAAGGCATCGCTGATCAACTCATTGATGTCTCGGAAATAGTAGGTGGTTGCGGCCAGGGGAACCCCCGCTTCCTTGGCGACGGAACGATGCTTTATACCTTTGATACCATCCTTGGCCGCTACCCGGATGGTTGCCTTGAGAATGGCATGACGCCGGATTTCACTTTTGGCCCGAGTGGTTTTACCACCCCGCCCTGGGGCCCGGTTATCGTTGAGCATAGGTTTATTGGCGCCCGGGCCATCGTTCACCGCCGGGTTGGAAGATGACATCCTGTTCTCACTCCGCTGATTTTCTTGTTATTGCGTGTGAGTGAATGTGCCCGTTATCTACTGCCAATTCGTTGAACCGATCATCAAACTGGCCAGCTCTACTGGCCAAAGCGTGGCCCACCTTCAAGATAAGCCAGTTCGTCCGGCGAAGAGGCGCGCTTCAGAGCTTTGTTGCGATGGGGAAAACGGCCAAACCGGGCAATAATATCCCGGTGATCGCGAGCCGATTGCAGAAAGCTGCCAAGAAAGTCTCCCAGAACGCCGTCGGTGGTGGCAGACAACTGCTGATAGCACTCTACCGAAAGATCCTGATCCGCCAGCTTTTCGGAATGTTGTAACGGCATATAGAGGAAAGCACGCTGAACCGGCGGCAACTCCAGATCCTGTCCTCGCTGCATTGCGCCACGGCACAACTGCCTGGCCAGCCGGTCGTTGTCAAAGGCCATGGCGCCTCCGCGAAAAATATTACGGGTGAACTGGTCCAGCAGAAGAATCTCAGCAAGCGAGCCTCCGGCGGCTTTACGCCAGTGATCTAACCCCTGCTCCGAGGCAAACAGCACCAGAGACAAAAACCGGCGCCGGATTTCCTGATCGAAGGCGCGGTCACTGCGAAACCAACGGTTGCGATGATCGCGATCAGGAATACCATTTTCATCTAATTCACCGAACCAGAAATCCAGAAGCTCTTTCCAATCGAACATCTGACAACTCCCTGATACATTGATTGTCAGGATCACTTTAAACGACCCACTGTCGCCAAGTTTACGGTCGTATCGACACAAACGACCAGATCGGAGATGTTATGACCCAACCTCACCAGATTATTCTACTGGCCCACGGCAGCAGCGACGCACGCTGGTGCGAAACCTTTGAGAAGCTGGCCGAACCTACCGTTGCATCAGTTGACAATGCGGCCATCGCCTATATGGAACTGGCGGAACCCTCACTGGATACCATTGTGGCCGAGGCCAAACAACAAGGCACAGAGCAGTTCACGGTTGTTCCTCTGTTTCTCGCTGCCGGCCGTCACTTGCGAAAAGATGTTCCAGCCATGATCGAAAGACTGGAGGCGGAACACGGCGTGACTATCCGCCTGGCAGAACCAATCGGGAAGAATCCGAGGCTTGGATTGGCCATCCGTGATGTGGTGAGGGAGGAACTGGAGCGATCCGAGCACTGACAAAGAACCAATGACGGATACCGATCGCAGGAGGCAACCCATGGACAAACGTATACTGGTTACCGGTGCCACAGGGTTTATCGGCCACATACTGTGCCGAGAGTTGATTGAACGCGGTTATGGGCTAACAGTTCTCAGCCGTCAGAAGCCGGATGCCGTGCGCTCCATCTGCGGCCGGGTAGAAGTCACGGATGATCTGGAAAAGTTGCGCGCACACCCGGGCTTCGATGCAGTTATCAACCTGGCAGGGGAAGGCATTGCCGACAAACGGTGGAGCCATGCCCGCAAGGAACAACTGCGTGCCAGCCGCATTGATCTTACCCGCACTCTGGCCGAGGTGGTCAGAACCTGGGATAACATGCCGGAGGTTCTTGTGTCCGGGTCCGCCGTTGGCTTCTATGGTAACCAGGGGGATCACCTGGTTACCGAAGACACAGAACCCCACGACGAGTTCACACACCAACTTTGCCGGGACTGGGAACTGGAGGCTCTGAAGCTTGAAGCTGATGGTGTACGCGTGTGCCTGTCCCGTACTGGCGTGGTGGCCGGCCGTAACGGCGGCTTTTTGCAACGGATGATGCTGCCTTTCAAGCTCGGACTTGGCGGCAAGCTGGGTTCCGGGCGGCAATACATGCCCTGGGTTCACCGGGATGACGTGGTTTCCGGTCTGCTCTGGATGCTGGATACGCCAACGGCAAGCGGCCCCTACAACATGGTCAGCCCGAATCCGGTTACCAATGCGGAGTTCACCAAAACGCTGGCACAGGTTCTGCACCGCCCGGCCGTTATACCAGCACCGGCGCCTGCACTGAAACTGATGCTGGGGGAAATGGCTGGCCTGTTACTGACCGGCCAGAAGGCAGTACCGGAACGGCTCAAACGTGAGGGTTTTGAATTCCGGTATCCGGAACTGGAAGTCGCTCTGAGGGAAAGTACCGGCAGGTAATTTTTTTCAGAAAAACCGTTGACAGCCCCGGGTGCCTTACTTAATATACGCGCCACCTCGACGAGGCAAGCTTTTGAAAACGTTGCGTCCCCTTCGTCTAGTGGCCTAGGACTCCGCCCTTTCACGGCGGCAACAGGGGTTCGAACCCCCTAGGGGACGCCAATTTCAAAGCTGTCTGCTCGTCAGCTGCCATGACCACCCTGGTGGTGTTTTCCTCCTTTAGCACCATGGCTCTTCTGATCCTTCATGACGAAGATGCCGACTCCGACGAAGAAGCCAATCATCAGCAATACTGTGGCGATTCCGGCGATTACAACTACGTCCATATACATGGCTATGTCTCCTGTACCTGTAAAACTTGATTAAGCTCAGGTTACGCCGGCACCGCCTGCCCCGTATTGATCTGCATCAAGCTCATTTCGTCATTGCAATAATTGCCAAAGTGAGACGCTCTCCCCCATTTCTCCCGATTTATCCTGAGTTTGCAGCGCATTTGCCATAAACTGCTGCTATAGTCGTAGGCAAGGGAATACAGGTAACAAAGTCAGGGATCGCTTCTGTAATTGCTATGTCCGATACTTCCTTGGATGGTCGAAAAATCAAAGACATGCCAGACATTGCGACGCGTTTGAAACGTTTTCGTGCGGCCTCTCCTTTATCATTCCGGCTGGTGGCATGGATCCTTCTGTTCAGCTCTGCTTTTACACTGCTCGCATCCGGCATCCAGATCTACTCGGACTACCGCGAGGATCTGTCCAAGATTGAACAGCGGATGCAGGTTATCGAATCCGGTTATCGCTCCAGTCTTGCCCAGAGCCTTTGGGCGCTGGATCAGAAGCACCTGCAAACCCAAATGGACGGTATTCTCAGCCTGCCTGATATCGAACACCTTCGGCTCCGGATTGAACCTGACTCGGAGCTGGTCATGGGAGAGCTCCCAAGAGAAGCCGATACCCTCACCCACAGTTTTGAGCTGATCTATCGTGACGATGCCGAGTTCCAGCTTGGCGAACTCACCATTACCGCCAGCCTGCAGCGAGTGTACGATGAACTGCGGCGCCGGGTAGGCTTCATTCTTGCCACCCAGTTCCTGATCATTTTCTTTGTTTCCATTCTGATTCTTTGGATCTTCCGTCACCTCGTCACCCGCCACCTGGCTGACATGGCTGACTACACCCGCGATCTGTCATTGCGGAATCTTGCGCGCCCGCTGGAACTGGATAGGCCGGATACGCCGGCTTACCAGCGTGATGAGCTCGGCATGGTGACTGAAGCCATTAACCAGATGCGCGAACGTCTTACCGATGACGTCGCAAGGCGGGAACGGGATGAAGCCGAAATTCGTAAATTCTCCAAAGCCATCGACCAGAGCCCGTCTTCGGTTCTGATCTGTGATCGGCAATGGCGCATTGAATATGCGAACCGGAAATTCAGCCAACTGACGGGGAACAGCCCGTCTGAAATCATCGGCAAGCATCCCTCGTCACTTATTGACCCCGGTGTGGATTCCCACGAAGCCAGACAACTATGGAAATCCATCAGACTTCAGGTACAGCGCGTGGGCGTTTGGCAAGGCGAAGTCAATAGCACACGGAAAAATGGCGAGCGCTACTGGGAACAGCTTGTGGTCACCCCTATCAAGGACAATAACGGTGAAACCACCGGTTACCTGATACTCGGGGAAGACATCAGCATCCGCAAACGTTACGAGCAACAGCTGTTGCGGCAAGCGAATTACGACATCCTGACCGGGCTTCCCAACCGCATGCTTGCGCTGGACCGCCTGAAACTGGCGCTGGCCCAGGCAAGGCGTGATGAGTCCAAGGTTGGGGTAATGTTCCTGGATCTGGACAACTTCAAGCACATCAACGATACCCTCGGCCACGACGCCGGTGACACCCTGTTGATTGAAGCCGCACGCCGGATCTCCAGCTGCCTGCGCGGCACCAGTACCGTTGCGCGGCTGGGTGGTGATGAGTTCCTTGTGGTGCTGCCGGGGCTGAACGGGCCGGACGCCTCGTCCCAGGTTGCCGAACGTATTCTGAAAACCTTCGCACCGCCGTTCATGCTCAGCGGCCAGGAAGTGTTTGTCACAACCAGTATTGGCATCGCCACCTTCCCGGACGACTCGGATAACAGCGGCACCCTGCTCCAGCACGCCGATGCGGCCATGTACGAGGCGAAACACAAAGGCAAGAGCGCCTATGCCCGTTTTACTCCGGAGATGAGCGAGGTTTCTCACGAGCGTCTGCAAATGGAATCTCACATGCGCAAGGCCCTGGAGCTGGGTGAATTCGAGCTCTATTTCCAACCCATTGTCGACACCGCCAGTGGTGGCCTGGTCGCGGCAGAAGCCCTGCTTCGCTGGAACAATCCGGCCATGGGCATGGTGATGCCAGATCGCTTTATTCCGCTGGCCGAGGAAACCGGCCTGATCCTTCCGATCGGCGAATGGGTCGTCAAGGAAGCCTGTCAAGCCGCGTACTGCTGGCAGGCGATGACCGGGCGCGAGATCAGCATTGCCGTCAATGTATCACCACGCCAGTTCCGGGACCCCGGGTTTACCGACGCCATCATGCGCGCGCTGAACGACAGCAATTTACGGCCGGAACTGCTGGAACTAGAAATCACGGAACGGCTGATTCTGGACAATTCCATCGAAACCGCTGATATCCTCAAACAACTCGACAAAGTTGGAATCCGCTTGTCGGTCGACGATTTCGGAACTGGTTATTCGGCACTCAGCTATCTGAAAAGCTATCCGTTCGATACCCTGAAAATCGACAAGTCATTTGTTCAGGATGTCCTGAAAGAGAACGAAGATGCTTCCCTTGTCCGCGCGATCATCAACATGGCCCACAGCCTCGGCCTGAAAGTGGTTGCCGAAGGGGTTGAGGAAGAAGACCAGACTCACTTCCTGAAAGCAGAGCATTGCGACTACTCCCAGGGTTACTTCTATAGTCGCCCCCTGCCCGAGCAGGACTTCATTCACTGGCTCGAAACCAATGAGCGGGCCAATCTAAAGTAATCAATACGGCACAACCATGGACGACTCAATCCTGGTCGTAAACTGCGGCAGTTCATCACTGAAACTCGCCCTGTTTGATCACGACCACCAGAAAGTCACCTCCGCCCTGGCGGAGAGACTTAACCAATCCGATGCCTTTGCCCGCATCAACGGCGATGAAACACCGGTTCACTTACCTTCCGGTGCCAGCCACAGCCAGGCGCTGGCGGCACTGGTCAACGCATTTAATGACCGGGCTCTGATGACGGGCGAACCCAAGGCTGTTGGCCATCGAGTGGTGCATGGGGGCGAAACCTTCCGTGAGGCTTCGTTGATTGATGATCAAACAGTGTCCGCCATTGAAGCCTGCGCAGCGCTGGCACCCCTGCACAATCCGGTAAACCTCGCGGGCATCCGGGCCACGCAGGCTCTGTTCCCCAAGGTTCCACAGATCGCGGTATTCGATACCGCTTACCATCAGACCCTGCCCGAGCGCGCTTACCGATACGCACTACCGGAACGGTTCTACAGCGACTGGGGAGTGCGTCGTTACGGCTTCCACGGCACCAGTCATTATTTCATGGCACACGAGGCCGCTCGTCTGCTGGACAAGACACCGGCCACCACCTCAATTATCTCTGCCCATCTGGGTAACGGTTGTAGCATCACAGCGATCCAGAATGGGCTCAGCGTCGATACCAGCATGGGCCTGACTCCGCTTGAGGGACTCGTGATGGGCACCCGCAGCGGGGATGTCGATCCCGGGCTGTTCGACTACCTCGCAAGTCGGGGTATGAGTGCCGGTGAAGTCCACGAGATGCTGAATAGAGAAAGCGGATTACAGGGACTCTCAGGCCAGACAAACGACATGCGAACCTTGTGTGAGCTGGCTGACCATGGCCACGAACCCTCACAGCTGGCAATTGACGTATTCTGCTTCCGCCTGGCGCGGTATATTGGAGCGATGACCGCGTCCCTGACAAAACTGGACGCTCTGGTCTTTACTGGCGGCATCGGTGAAAACAGTGCCCGCATTCGCCAGGACACAACCCGACATCTGCACCTGCTTGGGATTGAGCTGGATCCGGACCTCAACGAGCATCACGGGCGCTGGAGTGATGGCCGCATCAGTTCGCCGGACTCGCGTTATCCGGCGCTGGTCATTCCCACAAATGAAGAACTGGTGATTGCCCGAGAAGCCGCCCGCCTGGCCGCTGCCGGCACCGAACACTCCGAAGAATGAAACCTGGAACAATCATGGCAAAAAGTCTTTTCATAGCCCCAACCTCTCTTGACTCCGGTCTGACCTCCGTATGCCTTGGTCTTCTGCGTGCACTTGAACGGGAAGGTGTAAGCGTTGGCTTCTACAAGCCATTCAGTCAGTCTGTGCACAGAGGCGAAGCGCTTCATAATGATGGCAAGGATTCCTCGGTGGCCTTTGTACGTGCCCGTAGCCACCTGGAACCACCCGACCCGATTCCGTTGAAAAAAGCCCAGCAGCTGTTGAACCATGGCAAAGCCGACCTGCTGATGGAGAACGTGGTCGGTGAATACCAGAAAGTCGCCAATGAAGTGGATGTGGTCATCATTGAAGGATTGGTACCGGACAGAACCGAAGCCTATATCGCCCGGCTGAACGTGGAAGTCGCCCGCAATCTCGGTTCCGAAGTGATCCTGGTGAGCACACCGAAGAGCTGTACTGCCAGCGAACTCGATGACGACCTGGATTTCTCCTCGCGCCTGTTTGCGGCACCGTCGGATCCGGACGTGATTGCGGTCATTCTTAACAAGGTGGGAGAACCACAGAAGTCCGGTATGGCACTGGATCATCCCCCGGCAAGTGAAGCCACCGAAACCGATTATCACACCTCCTGCAAAGTATTCGCGAACGGCCGCTTCCAGTTGCTGGCGCAGATTCCCTGGCAACCCCAACTGCTGGCACCCCGGGTCTCTGATGTAGCGCGAGAGCTTGGTGTTCCGGTACTGCACGAAGGGCAAATGCATTCACGGCGGGTGCAGCGGGTATCAGTGTGCGCCAGATCCATCCGTAACATGACCGACACCCTCAAGCCAGGTACCCTGATGGTCACCCCTGGTGATCGCGAGGATATCGTAGTGGCCACGGCCGTTGCCGCTCTCAATGGTGTCCCGCTTGCCGGGCTGATGCTGACAGGCGGCCTGATGCCGGACGAGCGGGTTATTGAACTGTGCCGGCGGGCACTGGACACCGGCTTGCCGGTACTGAGCTCGGAAACCAATACCTACGAGAGCGCCCACCTGCTGGCCAATCTGTCCTCCGCCATTCCCATTGATGACCCGGAGCGTATTGAGGAAGCGATGGAGTCCGTAGCCCAGCGAATCAATACCCAGTGGCTGCAGGAGCATCTGAAAGTCCAGCGCCAACGCCGGCTTTCCCCTCCGGCATTCCGTTATCAGCTTTCGGAAAGAGCCCGGGCTGCGGCCAAGCGGATCGTACTGCCAGAAGGCAGCGAACCCAGAACGATTCAGGCAGCCATTATCTGCCATCAACGCAACCTGGCTCATTGCGCGCTGATCGGTGAACCACACGAAATTCGCTCGGTGGCTGCCTCCCAGGGTGTGGAACTGCCAAAAGACCTGGAAATCATCGACCCGCAATCGGTGCGCGAGCGTTATGTGGCACCCATGGTGGAGCTGAGGAAACACAAGGGCCTGACACCGGATATGGCCGAAGCCATGCTGGAGGATAACGTGGTTCTGGGTACCATGATGGTGGCCATGGACGAAGCCGACGGGCTGGTATCCGGCGCCATTCATACCACGGCCAACACCGTGCGCCCGGCCCTGCAGCTGATCAAGACCCACGACAACGCCAAGGTGGTGTCTTCGGTATTCTTCATGTTGCTGCCACAGCAGGTGCTGGTCTACGGCGACTGCGCCATCAACCCAGACCCGAATGCCGAGGAACTGGCCGATATTGCCATACAGAGTGCCGAATCTGCTGAAGCCTTTGGTATTGAACCTGTGGTCGCGATGATCAGCTACAGTACCGGTGAGTCCGGCAGCGGCGAGGATGTCGACAAGGTTCGGGAAGCCACACGCATTGCCCGGGAACGGCGCCCGGATCTGCTCATTGACGGTCCGCTGCAATACGACGCCGCGGCCATTGAGAGCGTGGCAAAATCCAAAGCTCCGGACAGCAAAGTGGCCGGCAAGGCTACCGTGTTTGTATTCCCTGATCTGAACACCGGGAACACCACCTACAAGGCTGTGCAGCGCAGTGCCAATGTCGTCAGCGTGGGGCCCATGCTCCAGGGCTTGCGCAAACCGGTAAACGACCTGTCCCGTGGGGCCCTGGTGGAAGACATTGTCTTCACCATTGCCTTGACGGCGGTACAGGCGAAACAGGTTGAGGATGCAGGAGCCGCCTGATCAGGGCTCCTGGCAGGAACAACGCCGGCAGATCAGCGTTTAACGCTCTTCTGCCGGGTTTTCTTGATCCGACGGCCTTTCTTCAGGTCGTTGTCTTTCTTGACCTTTTGACGGGGCGTCAGACGGTCGACCTTGGTTGCGAACGGGTTTTCGCCAGACTTGAATTCAAACCGTATCGGCGCACCCACAACTTTCAGTACCTTTCTGAAGGTGTTTTCAAGGTATCGCTTGTAGGCGCCGGGCAGTGAATCCACCTGATTACCATGCACCACCACAACGGGAGGGTTGGAACCACCCTGATGGGCGTATCGTAACTTGATACGACGACCATGAACCATCGGCGGCTGGTGTTGCGCCACAGCGTCCTGAAGGATCGCAGTCAACCGGTTGGTTGGCCACTTGGCCATCGCGGATTCGTAGCAGGCCTGTACCGACTCATACATGGTTCCCACGCCAGTGCCGTGCAACGCGGAAATATAATACTTGTCCGCGTAATCCAGAAAATCGAGGCGTCTGGCTACCTGCTCTTTCACCCGGTCACGGTCTTCCGGATCCATGCCGTCCCATTTGTTAATGGCAATCACCAACGAGCGGCCCGCATCCAGTACAAACCCGATCAGGTGCAGATCCTGGTCCACCAGCCCTTCCCGGGCGTCGATCACCAGAATCACGACATGGGCATCATCAATCGCTTGCAGTGTCTTGATAATGGAGAACTTCTCCACCGCCTCACGAACATTCTTGCGGCGACGAACACCGGCAGTGTCAATCAGCGTGTACTCATGGCCCTGGCGCTCATAGGGAATGTAAACGCTGTCACGGGTAGTGCCTGGCATGTCATACACTACCACCCGGTCTTCACCGAGCATGCGGTTAACCAGGGTGGACTTGCCCACATTGGGCCGCCCCACCACACCAATCCGGATGCCCGGGTAACGATCTGCCCGGTCCTGATCTTCCGGATTTTCCGGTTCCGGCAGCAGCGCTTCCAGCAAAGAAAGAATGCCTCGGTTATGTGCCGCCGCAATCAGAAACGTAGACTCGAACCCCAGGCTGTAGAAGTCCGCTGCCGCCACGTCCGGATCCTGGCCATCGGTCTTATTAACCACCAGATGAGCCTGTTTGCCGGATTTGCGCAGATAATCCGCGATCATTTCATCGCCGGCGGTCAGCCCTGCCCGACCGTCCACAAGAAACAGCACAATGTCCGCTTCTTCTACGGCCTGCATTGACTGGCGGGCCATTTCGGCGTCAATACCGGCTTCATCGCCGGTCAGGCCGCCGGTATCGATAACGATGAACTTCTGACCTTCGTAGTTGCCCTCACCGTATTTTCGGTCCCGGGTCAGCCCGGGGAAGTCCGCCACAAGGGCATCCCTTGAGCGGGTCATCTGGTTAAACAACGTGGACTTACCAACGTTGGGGCGGCCTACAAGGGCGATAACTGGGGTCATATTGATCTGCTATTCAAGAAACCAGAAACCCGGCATCGCAGGCTAAAGCCTGGGCCGGGCGTAAACGTATCGGGGCGTGCTCAGTCGTCCTGCTCAATTCTCAGGACGGCCATCTTCCCGCCATTTCCATATACCAACAGGTTACCATCTTCGATCACCTGAACCGGTACGCGGATACCGTCACTATCGAACTCACGTTGACCCTGCAGACTGCCATCGGCGGTCGACAGTACATGCAGATAGCCTTCAAAGTCGCCCACCACGAGGTAATCACCTGAAACAGCCGGACGGGTCAGCTGGCGCCAGGACAGGCTATCCTGAACCCAGAGCTCACGCCGGTCGCTGCCACGGAGCGCTACGATATCGCCGTTGGCGGATGACAGAAAGATATTGCCGTTACCAATCGCGGGCGAGTAGAAGCTTGATGCCCGACGGCTCCAGATTTCCTGCCCGGAACGAATATCTACCAACGCCAGTTTACCCTGATAACCGACGACCATAATGGCAGAATCCAGAACCAACGGCTGGCCGCCGATATCCACCAGGCGTTCCAGTTCGGTACGACCCTGGGGCTGACCAACCTCATACTGCCACACTGGCTGTCCGTCCGCGGCGGTAAGTGCAATGACGCGACCGTTGGCAAACGAGGAGATCACGATGTCACCGCCCACCAAAGGTGCGGCTGCGGTGCGCACGGTCAGTACCGGCACTTGAGCCTCGTATTGCCAGCGGCGCTCACCCGTCGCTGCGTCATGGGCAATCACACGACCATCGGTGGTTTGCACAACCACGAGGTTACCGTTGGATTGAGGCGCGGCCAGAACTTCTGTCGGCAGAGGTACCCGCCAGGCCTCGGTACCGTCCTCCGATAACAGAGCCACCAGCTCGGCATCCCGAGTGACCATATATAGGTGACGGGCATCAGCACCCGGGCCGGCAAAGAACTGCTCATCGTAGTCTTTCTGCCAGATAACCTCGCCATCCGCCGGCCTGACCGTCGCAACAACCCCGTCGGCTGAAGCAGCGTAAATCAGGTCGCCAGCGTAGAGAGGCGCAATCTGAAGCAGCTGATCGTCGTGGCCATCACCAACGGACATGCTCCATACGGTGTCCAGTTCAACAGTTTCGCTGATTTCAGGCACAGGAGCGGGTTGCTCAAAGGTGTCTGTACTGCTGCACCCGGCGATTCCGACCAACAGACCACAAAACACCGAGCCAAGCCCGGCCTTGAGCGTGCGCCCAACGAACATCAAGCGTCCTCCCCGACACCGAGGTCTGACAGTTTCAGTTCAAGAATGCCGCTACGGCCCTGCTGGCTCTGCTCTCGTGCCGCCAGATACGCCTCACGCGCACCGTCCCGATCGCCCTTGGCCAACAGAACATCGCCTTTCAACTCGGAGAAGATGGCCGCGAAGGCATCGGCGTCCGTGGCGTTGTCCAGAGTGGCAAGCGCAGCATCGTGTTCGCCAGCGGCAAACTGGGCCCGGGCAAGACGATTACGAATCACCAGCTCCAGAGCCGGGTGACCGGCCGCTTTTTCCAGTGCCCAGCTCAGTGTTTCAACAGCGGCCCCGGGATCCTCACCCTCAACCATTTGCTGCCGTGCCAGAACCAGGTTGCCATAGATGGCGTAGGCGCTGTCGCCGTGTTCGTCTCTCAGTGTCTCCGCCACAAATCCCACGGTGTCGGCAGACTCTTCATCGGCAGAGGAGAACGCGTTCAGCAGATTGGCAAACTGGTTAGCGGCTTCGGCCCGTTGTTGCGCCTGATGGTTCTGCCAGGCCTGCCATCCGAAGACGATGGCAAGAGCCGCACCAATACCGATGAGCAGCGAGCTTCCGTTATTTTTCCACCAGTCCTTGATTGCCTGGACCTGTTCTTCTTCGGTGCGCAACTCCGCCATGAAAACTCCTGTTATTCGTTAAAACTGCCTGTTTATATAGACTCTGCTTACAGCAAACCGGCGAGAACACCTGCCAGGTCTGCCTGAGCGATTTCTTGTTGGGGCTGATCGTCACGTAACGGCTTGAGCCCCGCCGTGCCCTGGGCGATTTCGTTTTCGCCCAGAATCACCGCAAAGCGTGCGCCACTGCGGTCTGCTTTCTTCATCTGGCTCTTGAAGCTACCGCCACCGCAGTGTGAGACCACAATCCGGCCCGGCAATTCATTTCGTAGCGTTTCTGCCAACGCCATCGCCGGGGCTACCGCCTGGTCACCCATGGCCGTGACGTAAACGTCAGCCTGATTGTTCACATGCCCGGGGACCAGTTCCAGGGTCTCCAGCAACAGAATCAACCGCTCGAGCCCCATGGCGAAGCCCACCGCTACCGTGGGCTTGCCACCAAGCTGCTCCACCAGTCCGTCGTAACGGCCACCGGCACAGATCGTGCCCTGAGCCCCCAGGCTGTCGGTGATCCACTCGAACACGGTTTTGCCGTAATAGTCCAACCCGCGCACCAGGGCCGGGTTTACCGTGTAGGCAACGCCCGCCGCATCCAGCATCGCTTTCAGTTGCTCGAAATGCTGGCGAGACTCATCGTCCAGATAATCATCCAGGCTCGGTGCGCCCTGCAGAATTTCCCGCGTGGCCGGATCCTTGCTGTCCAGTATCCGCAAAGGGTTGGTGGTTAACCGGCGTTTGCTGTCATCATCGAGCCTGTCCTGATACTGCTCCAGGTAAGCAACCAGGGCCTGACGGTAGACCTTTCGGGATTCGCTGGTACCGATGGAATTGATCTCCAGCCTGGCATGGTCGGACAACCCGAAGGCATTCCATAAGCGTGCGGTCAGGATCAGCAGCTCGGCGTCGATGTCGGGGCCGGCCATACCGAAGCATTCCACACCAATCTGATGGAACTGGCGGTAACGGCCTTTCTGTGGACGCTCATGCCGGAACATCGGGCCGGTGTACCAAAGCCGCCGGGTCTGATTGAAAAGCAGCCCATGCTCTTCCGCTGCGCGCACGCAACCGGCCGTACCTTCGGGCCGCAGGGTGAGGCTGTCGCCATTGCGGTCTTCGAAGGTGTACATCTCTTTTTCAACGATATCAGTGACTTCACCGATCGATCGTTTGAACAACTCGGTATGTTCGACCACGGGCATACGGATTTCCTGATAGCCGTATTGCCCGAGAACCTGCCGAACGGTGGATTCAACGTACTGCCAGACCGGTGTCTGGTCCGGGAGAATATCGTTCATCCCCCGGATTGCCTGAATCTTTGCCAAAATAATATCCTGATGTGTTTCTGAAATCGGTTCTGATCAGTCTGAGGACTTGGCGATGACCGCGCTGTCCTGGTCCTGGCGCCGTGAAACTTCCTCGCGAATCAGGCGTTCAAGGTCGTCCACCAGCGTTGCGTTGTCCAGCTTCTGGTTTGGCTTTCCGGCCATATAGAACAGGTTTTTCGGTGTACCACCGGTCAGACCGATATCCGCTACCTTTGCCTCACCCGGACCGTTAACAATACAGCCAATAATGGCTACATCCATGGAGGTGTTCACATCCTCAAGCCGGGCCTCCAGATCATTCATGGTCTGGATAACATCAAAGTTCTGACGGGAGCAACTTGGACAGGCTATAAAGTTAATGCCGCGGCTGCGTAACCGGAGACTTTTGAGAATGTCGAAGCCGACTTTGATTTCCTGAACCGGGTCGGCGGCAAGGGAAACCCGAATGGTGTCACCAATGCCGTCCATCAACAGCATACCCAGGCCGATGGAAGACTTGACCGTGCCGGAACGGAATCCACCGGCCTCAGTGATACCCAGGTGCAGCGGTTGCTCAATCTGGGAGGCGATAAGGCGGTAGGCTGCGACGGTCATGAACACTTCGGAGGCTTTCAGGCTGACCTTGAAGTCCTGGAAATCGTGCTTGTCCAGGATATCGATGTGGCGCATCGCCGATTCTACCAGCGCTTCCGGCGTGGGCTCCCCGTATTTGCGTTGCAGCGCTTTTTCCAGTGAACCCGCGTTTACCCCGATCCTGATCGGAATGTTGCGGTCCCGGGCGGCACTGATTACCGCACTGACCCGATCGTCCCGGCCAATGTTACCGGGATTGATGCGCAGGCAGTCCACGCCAAGCTCTGCAACGCGCAGCGCTATCTTGTAGTCAAAATGGATATCGGCCACCAGGGGTAACGAGACCTGCTGGCGAATCTTGCCAAAGGCCTCAGCAGCCTCCATGGACGGGACCGACACCCGCACGATGTCAGCTCCGGCCTCCTGGATTGCCTTGATCTGTGTGACTGTTGCGTCTACATCGCAGGTGTTGGTATTGGTCATGCTCTGCACAGCAATGGGAGCATCGCCGCCAATGGGCACATCACCTACCATAATCTGACGGGATTTACGTCTTTTGATCGGAGACTCTTGTTTCATGGGATTCAACCAGAAATCTTTGGGAAGAAAATTCTGCTCAGGGCTCGAGCGTAAACTCTGACCGGTTGTTTACGACGCGAAAATTACCCAGATCCATCGGTTCGCCCTGAAATTCCAGGGACTCCACCGCACTCATGGCGCCCACCACAACTCTGAGCGGTGGCTGTCCGCTCACGTCCAGGGCATCACCCTTTCGGCGCAGGGCACTGGCCAGCCGATTCCCGGCACCGTCTGTCACCTGAATCCAGCAATCATCACTGAACGTCATGGCCAACCTCACGGTCTCAACCGGTGCATCCATCACTTCAGACTCAGTCAGCGCGGGTTCCGGGGTTTGCACAACAACGGGCGGCTGTTCCACAGAAGGCTGCTCTGACGGCACCTCGTCCTGGCCGCGGTTTTCAATGTCCGTCGGTACACTCGGAGTTTCAGTATCCGGGACAGTGTCATTCTCTGTTTCAAGGGTACCGAGTGAGCTGGTGTCGGAATCCAACTGGTCGGGTGCCGCGTCGGATGCAGACGGTTGTTCAGTCTCTTCGATGACAGAAGGCGCATCGTCCAACTCAGGGCTGGTGTCGCCAACGGGCTCAGCGCTTTGTGTTTCAGCGGACTCTGAGATACCGTCAGTACCGCTTTGAGCCTGCTCCGGCACCGGTTTTACCAGATAACTGTACGCCAGAAAGCCAACCACCCCAAGCAATGCCAGCAACACAACCAGTTTGGCAATCTGCCGCTTACGTTTTTTCTTGCGCTCAATATCCACCAGCGGATTGGCCTGCTGTTCCTGCTCCCGCTGCTGGCGCAGGGGCTCGAGCTCGGAGTCGAGCGCTGCAATCAGCGCGTCTGCATCGAGCTTCACCTGGCGGGCATAGGTTCTAACATACCCTTTCAGAAACAACTCGGTATCGACCTTGCTGTAATCCCCTTCCTCAATGGACTGGATTACCGAAGGGCGCAGGTGTTGCTGATCGGCAATATCTGAAACGCTGAGCCCGAGCTTCTCCCGGGCACGCTTTAGCTGCTGGCCAACCGAGGCCTCGGAAGCTGGCTGTGACTGCTCCTCACCGGTCATTGGCAATCAGTACCTTATATTGTTGATATTCGACAGATTCCGGATACTCGTTTCTGAGCAACAATGCCAGGCTGGCTTCCTGATCCCTGTCCTGGAAATGCCGGGCAATCCGGATACCGGTATACAGACTCTCCGGTGAATGCGTCAACCGGGTATTGCGCTGTATCATTGTCTGAAGGCGGCTGTAGTAACGGGAAGCCTGGGAATAGTCACCCTGCTCAACCAGAACCCGCGAGAGGGACAACAAAGTACGGGCCTCGCCCCGCGTGAGCTCCACCGCACGCCGGTAGGCGGCTTCAGCAGATTCCAGCGAACCAAGCCGCTCTTCCGTCAGCCCCAGATTATAAAAAACTGCCCCCCGATCTTTGTACTCGGTATCTCGCGAGGCTGTCCGGAACTGGTCGCGGGCCTCCTCAAACCGCTCAAGGCTATACAGGAAAGCGCCGTAATACACGCGCCCCCGGGTGTAACTACCATCTGAGGCAATGGCATCGCGGAAACTCTTCTCCGCCAGTTCTTCTTCGCCCTCGGCGCTCAGTACAAGCCCTCGGGCAGCCAACGCGGGTGCGCTTTTGCTGTCCAGTTCCAATGCCCGTTCCAGGTGATTTCGAGCACGGTCCAGATTTCCCTGGCCAATGTAGGCGGTCGCTAGCTGAACATAATTGTTGAGGGCTTTCTGTCGGTCGGCTTCACGGCTGAACCGGCTGTCGGTGGTGGTGACACAGCCCGATAACATGACCCCGATAACCAGAACCACAGCGGAAACGAGTTTCACGGTAACGTCCTTTGCCATCAACAAACACCTTCTCCTGTTGTCTTACCCGCCGGTTATCAGGGGTTAACCTGTTGTACTGCGATATAACGCTGGCTTCTCCGCGTACGGTCTTCGACCCGCCCTACCAACTGGCCGCAGGCAGCATCAATGTCGTCACCGCGGGTAGTCCGGATCGTCGTGACGTAGCCGGCCTCGTTGAGTACGGTCTGGAATCTCCGGGTTGCATTCATGCTTGGCCGGCGGAAGTCACTTTCCGGGAACGGGTTGAAAGGAATCAGGTTGATCTTGCACGGTAGCCCTTTCAGCAAAACAACCAACTCCCGGGCGTGTTCGGGTTGATCATTCACGCCTTCAATTACCGTGTACTCGATCGTGGCTTTGCGCTTGTCCGGCAGCCGTGAAAGGTAGCGCCGGGTCGCGGCCAGCAGTTCGGCAATCGGATATTTCTTGTTCAGAGGAACCAGCTGGTTTCTCAATTCATCATTAGGCGCATGGAGTGAGATGGCCAGTGAAACATCGGTAACTTCACCGAGACGATCCAGTGCAGGCACCACACCAGACGTACTGAGCGTTACCCGACGCTTTGAGATGCCGTAGGCCAGATCCTCCATCATGAGATTCATGGCATCGACCACGTTCTCAAAATTCAGCAGTGGCTCGCCCATACCCATCATCACCACGTTGGTAATAGGACGGTCGTTGGGATCGAACGGCATGAAAGCCCGTCGTGCAACCCATACCTGGCCAATAATCTCGGCGGCAGTGAGGTTGCGGTTAAAACCACGCTTGCCGGTAGAGCAGAAGGTACAGTCCAGGCTGCAGCCGATTTGAGAGGACACGCATAGCGTTCCCCGCTCACCATCCGGAATCAGGACGGTTTCAACGCTGTTGCCGTTGTCCATACGCATGACCCATTTCCGGGTACCGTCTTTTGATGTCTCATCATAGACGACCTCAGGGCCACGAATCTCGGCAACCTCCTTGAGCTGTTCGCGCAGCGACTTGCTCATATTGGTCATTTGATCGAAGTCATCAACTCCGCGCTGATGCATCCACTGGAGAACCTGCTGGGCACGGAAACGCTTTTCCCCCAGGGTTTCAAAAAACGCCTCCAGTTTTGCCTTGGGCATTCCCAGAAGATTGACTTTTTCGGCGGCGCCCGTCATTACATAACCTCGATCAGATAACCAATTCAGGGGAGCCCTGCCGGCCCCCCCTGAAACAACAACCTCAGCCGCGCGGGCAGATTTCGTTGTCGTTGAAGAAATAAGCCACTTCACGCTCAGCAGAGGCGGCAGAGTCAGAACCATGAACGGCGTTGGCGTCGATGGAGGAAGCAAAATCCGCACGAATGGTGCCAGCTTCGGCTTCTTTCGGATTGGTAGCACCCATCAGCTCACGATTCTTCAGGATGGCGCCTTCGCCTTCCAGCACCTGAACGACAACCGGGCCAGAGGTCATAAATGCAACCAGATCATTAAAGAACGGGCGCTCTTTGTGCTCGGCGTAGAAGCCCTCAGCCTGCTCCTGAGTGAGGTGCATCATCTTTGCAGCTACGATTTTCAGGTCTGCCTTCTCGAAACGGCTGTAGATTTCGCCGATCACGTTCTTGGCGACTGCGTCGGGCTTGATAATGGAGAGCGTGCGCTCGTTAGCCATGGTATTTCTCCAGTTAGTTCAGGGTTGAAAATTCAGAGGTGGGATTATACGCAGTCAGGGTGCAACTGCCTACCGCACCGAGCGAAGTCGCTCCACAACTTCTTTAATCTGGGCGCAGGCAAAGGCAACCTCCTCTTCGGTGGTGAACCTGCCAAATGAGAATCTGAGCGCCCGATGAGCCAGCTCATCGCTTACGCCAATACCTCGCAGAACATACGAAGGCTCCACCGTTGCCGAGGCACAGGCGGAGCCCGAGGACACCGCAAGGTTCCGAAGCCCGAGCATCAACGACTCTGCTTCAACCCCCTCAAACGAAAGATTGACAATACCCGGCACACGATGTTCCCGGCTGCCATTAAAATGAACTCCGTCAAGCCCCTCGAGCCCGTCCAGAAACGCCGCACGCATCTGTTCCAGTGTACTTATTTCGGTATCAAGCCCGGTACGCGCCAGCTCGAAGGCCCGCCCCATGCCCACGATCTGATGCGTCGCCAGTGTGCCCGACCGCATGCCGCGCTCATGCCCACCGCCGTGCATCTGTGCCGCAATCCTGACCTCCGGTGCTCGCCGGACGTAAAGCGCCCCAACACCTTTGGGGCCATAAACCTTGTGCGCCGAGAGGGAGAGTAAATCCACTTCAAGATCAGCAACATCCACTGGCAACTTGCCGGCGGCCTGGGCTGCATCAACATGAAACAGCACGCCACGCTTTCTCAAGCATTGGCCAATGGCACGAATATCGGTCAGCGATCCAAGCTCATTGTTGACCATCATCAGGCTAACCAACACCGTGTTATCCCGAAGTGCGGACTCCACAGCCTCAACGGATATCCGGCCATCAGCACCTGGTTCCAGCCAGGTAACCTCAGCGCCTTTTTGCTCCAGCCACTTACAGGTATCAATGACAGCCTTGTGTTCTATGCGGGATGTCACGATATGGGGACTCTCGTGCAACTCCGCCACACCCTTGATGGCAAGGTTGTCGGACTCCGTGGCTCCAGAGGTCCAGACGATCTCGCGGGGATCCGCGTGAATCAGATCCGCCACCTGCCGACGGGCATTTTCAACCGCGGCTTCGGCCTGCCAGCCATAGCCATGGGAGCGGGATGCCGGATTACCAAACACCCCATCCAGGGTCAGGTACTTCATCATGTCTTCAGCAACGGCCGGATCAACGGGCGTCGTCGCCGCATAGTCCAGATAGACGGGCTTTTTCATAGGCAAAAGAGGTCGGGTTATCAGGCCGTAGCCTGGTCAGTCAGTCTTTGGGTATTGATAGTGTCGGCACTTTCATCAGCGTGCTTGCGATTCTGACGATCAGCCACTTGCCGGATCTCGTGTTTGCGCATCAGGTCCCCGAGACTGATCTCACTCAGGAATTGATGAATCTGGTCACTGAGATCAGACCAGAGATGGTGGGTAAGGCATTTCTCGCCGTTCTGGCAGTCACCTTTGTTACCGCATCGTGTGGTATCCAGGGACTCACTTACAGCGTCGACCACTTCGGCCACAAAAACCTCGTCTGCGGAGCGGCTCAGGCGATAACCGCCACCAGGGCCACGCACACTTACCACCAGCTTTTGCCTGCGCAGGCGCGAGAACAGCTGCTCCAGGTAAGAGAGGGAAATTTCCTGTCGGGCTGAAATATCCGCCAGACTCACCGGCCCCTGCCCTGCATGCAGAGCAAGATCCAGCATTGCCGTAACGGCATAGCGGCCTTTCGTGGTCAGTTTCATAACCTCAGCCCCAATGATGGGATTGAATCTCGATTCACTGGAGCGAGTATGAATTGACCAACTAAAACAGTCAAGTATTCAGCCACGCTCCCGCTCATCAGACTCATCGCGAACGCAGTCGAAATCCTCATCATGCAAGGGAGGCAGCTCGCCATTCTGATACTCGGCGTTCACCTTACGAAGCGCCTTGCACATATTCTCAATCCGATCATCCACCGCATGCATGTGGTCCAGCAATGCCCTGACCGATCTAGCGACCGGGTCCGGCATTTCCTCGGTTACGCCGTAGGCGTCGAAGCCCATACGCTCCTCCATCTCCTTGCGGCGCACGTCGTCTTCACCCTTGCGCTTGACGATTGCCCGGCCCGGGATACCCACTACGGTTGCTCCAGGCGGAACCGCCTTGGTTACCACCGAGTTGGAGCCGATCTTCGCGCCCTCTCCCACCTCGAATGGACCAAGAATTTTTGCACCTGCACCAACCACCACGCCGTTGCCAATGGTTGGATGACGCTTACCCTTGTTCCAGCTGGTACCGCCAAGCGTCACGCCCTGGTAAAGCGTGACATCGTCTCCGATCACCGTGGTTTCACCAATCACCACACCCATGCCATGGTCAATAAAGAAACGGCGACCAATGGTTGCACCCGGATGAATCTCGATGCCGGTAAACCACCGCGCCAGCGTCGAAATCGTCCGCGCCAGCCACTTCAGCCCCATGTTCCACAGCCAGTGCGAAAATCGGTGAAACAACAGCGCGTGCAACCCCGGGTAGTTGGTCAACACCTCAAAGGTATTCCTGGCTGCCGGGTCCCGGTGAAATACGCTTTTTACATCTTCCCGTAAACGCTCAAACATGACGTTATTCCTGCCCCTCATCCACGGCACCAGCCGCTGTCGTTTTCTTACCCACTCCTTCGCGGGCACCGGCAGACTTCTGCACCGATGTCAGTATGCCCCTGAGAATATTGACTTCCATCTGATCCAGCTTGGCCCGCTGAAACAGCCGGCGCAACCGTGTCATTAACTGCCTTGGATTATCCCGGCGATGGAAATCCACATCCTGTAATACCTGTTCAAGGTGCCCGAAAAACCCCTCAACATCATTCACCGTTGCGGGCGGCACATCCCAGCCGCGATCCCCGGGTTCAACCATGGATTCAAGGTAGGGACTGCTTTCCACCTCTTCAAGCCCGCGCAGATAATGCATCCGCAACTCGTAGCAAACCACCTGCACTGCCATCGCCAGATTCAGTGAGCTGTAGTCCGGGTTCGACGGGATATGAATATGATAATGGCAGCGCTGCAACTCTTCATTGGACAGGCCATTGCTCTCGCGCCCGAACACCAGGGCGACAGGACCGCGAGCGCTGTTTTCCGCTGCCGTGACAGCAGCCTGGGGCGGAGAGATAACTGGCCAGGGAACCTTGCGCCCGCGGGCACTAGTACCCATCACAAGAACACATTCAGACAATGCCTCCTCAAGACTGGACACAACCTGAGCCCGATCCAGCACATCCGACGCCGATGAAGCCCGCGCATAGGAGGCTTCATCCGGAAACGACGACGGGTTGACCAGCCAGAGATTTCCAAGCCCCATGTTTTTCATGGCGCGGGCTACGGCGCCGATATTGCCCGAGTGGGTAGTTTCCACCAGGACGATGCGAACCTGATCATTGTAGGTATCAGTGCTTTCCAGCGGCAGCGCGGGCTTGTTCATGATCATCGGGCCTGTTGCTTCAAGAAAAGTGATAAAAGAGCGGCATGATAGCAGACTTACCGGCCAACCTGCTCTCCGGATAAGCCGTAACCCCATGGTATCCGTGCTTTTGCTGAGCCAAAAAACGTACAAGGCAAGCCAGTTTTTGCTATCATGTCCGGCCTTCACACACCCGGATAATGAACACTCAGATGCAACCAGCAATTAAAATGGCCCTGCGCGTTGCCCGCCAGGGGTCTGACTACCTGAAAGCCCATTTCGAGCGCCAGGAGCCTAACGGTAAGGATGAGTCCGAACGCCATCGGCAACTGGAGCGAGTGGAGCAGTCCATTTACGACAACTTCACCGAGCAACTGGAAAAGGCCTACAAGGATCACGTGATCGCGCCTCTGGGCGAGTCCGACGCCGGCAACCACGAAAAAAGCTGGCACATATTCCCGGTTCTCGGCCGCGACAATTTTGTACGAGGCATTCCGGAATTTGTTCTTGCCCTGGCCCAGAAAAAGAACAATCGCACTGAAAACCTGCTGCTGGTCAACCCGATTACCGGTGAAGAGTATTCTGCCAGCCGAGGCCACGGCGCCGTCCTGAACAGCCGCCGCGTGCGGACGTCCGAGGTTAAACTGCCGGCCAAGGCAGCACTGGCCACCAACCTTCTCGACCAGGCCCGCCAAGGCGACGACCCCATGATCTGGGGCGAGATGGCCGCTGTTCTGGCTCGCGAGACTGCCATGTTCCGTACCTCTGGCTGCGTGACACTGGATATCGCGAGAGTGTCTGCCGGCCTGCTTGATGCGGCTGTGATTTTCCGGCCCCAGGCAGCAGATTTCGACCTGGGCGTGACACTGGCCATGGAGTCTGGCGCCCTGACCGGCGACTTCTCCGGCAACCCCGCTGTTGGCGCAGCCAAGCAACTGGTCGTCGCCAATCCAAAGCTGTTCCGGGAACTGCTTAAAACGCTGCACCCATTCCGGGGTCGACTGCCGCGTTAAGAAAGACCGAGCCACAAAAAAACCGCCATCCTTTCGGGTTGGCGGTTTTTTTATGCCGGGCCACAAGGCCCGACAGGCAAACATTACATACGATTCAACCACTCGGGCGGCTGCTCTTCCTCCGCCTCGTCTCCGGCACCTTCCTTTGCAGGTACCATCAGGTCTTCGCGGGTTACACCCATCACCATCAGCATGTTCGCAGACACATAGATGGAGGAATAGGTACCCACAACCACACCGATCATCAGGGCCAGGGCGAAGTTATTGATCGCCTCACCACCGAAGAAATAGAGCGCAATCAGCACCACCAGCGTCGTGCCGGAGGTGTTGATCGTACGAGTGATGGTCTCGTGGATGGACTGGTTGATGATATCCCACGGCTCCCCTACCCGCATTTTCCGGAAATTCTCCCGGATACGGTCCGCCACGACGATGGTGTCGTTCAGGGAGTAACCGATA
>JAJUKC010000119.1 GCA_029264995.1 Marinobacter sp.
CCTGGTTCTCGATCTGGATACAGCAAGCACCGGCTTCGATCATCTTCTTGGCCAGCAGGTAGGTGGCTTCGGCGTTACCGAAACCAGCGTCGATGTCCGCAATGATGGGCACAACGTGGGTTTCGTGGTTGTCGATCTGCTGCTCGATTTCCTTGGCCTTAGCGGTGTCACCAGCTTTCTCGGCCTCATCCAGAGCGCGGAACAGGTGGTTCAGTTCCCAGGCATCGGCCTGACGCAGGAAGGTGTACAGCTCTTCGATCAGGCCAGAAACCGCAGTCTTCTCGTGCATGGACTGGTCAGGCAGCGGGCCGAACTCGGAACGCAGGGCGGCAACCATCCAGCCAGACAGATACAGGTAACGACGCTTGGTGGTACCGAAGTGCTTCTTGATGGAGATCATCTTCTGCTGGCCGATGAAACCATGCCAGCAACCCAGAGACTGGGTGTACTTGGAAGAATCGGCATCGTAAGCAGCCATGTCTTCACGCATGATCTTGGCGGTGTACTTGGCGATGTCCAGACCAGTCTTGAACTTGTTCTGGGCGCGCATGCGGGCCGCGTGCTTCGGGTTGATGGCGTTCCAGGTCGGGTTCTGCTTCAGAATGGAAGCGATTTGGTCGACGTCTTGTGCGTAAGGCATGGTCTCTATCCTTTCTACGTTTGTGTTCAAAAGGTTCGGAACGCTGCGGCCAGCAGCTTCCGAGGCCAACCACCTGTCTGACAAACCCGGCAGGTGGTGACGTTGGGCGTAACTTTAGTGCTTTCGAATTTATAATTGAAATTTATATGGTGTATTTTCGGCATTTTTTCTGTGAATACGCATCAGCAGGTCTAAATGCCTGAAAAATACCCCCTGCACGCGGGCTGAACTTTTTGATTGCCCCCAGCATATCCCATGCTAGGATTAACCGGGCTGACCTGGATCAGCCACAGCGTCCACCTGGCACCTACAAGGGCTCTCCGTGTTTTATATCCGGTCCTTTTTGCATTCGTTGTTACACGCCCTGAAAAATCTGTTACCCATCGTCGTGGTGGTCGGTTTCTTCCAGCTGGTTATTCTGCAGCAGGTGCCGGATGACCTCGGCAGCATGGCCATCGGCCTGTTAATTGTTGCCGTGGGCGTGGCATTGTTCTTACAGGGACTGGAGCTGAGCATTTTCCCGGTGGGCAAAAGCCTGTCGAACCAGTTCGCCCGCAAGGGCTCCCTGGCCATACTGCTATCGTTCGGCTTTGCCATGGGGTTTTCAGCGGTTATTGCCGAGCCCGCGCTGATTGCAGTGGCAGAGCAGGCCCAGACCATCAGTGAGGGGCGAATTGACGGCCTCACCCTGAGGATACTGGTGGCTGTCTCTGTCGGTTTCGTCGTTGCCCTGGGGGTTTTCCGCACCATTTTCGGCTACCCGCTGCACTGGTTCATGATCACCGGCTACGTCATCGTGGTGGTTGTTACCTGGTTTGCACCGGAGGAAATTGTCGGGCTGGCCTATGACTCCGGCGGGGTGACAACCAATGTGGTGACGGTGCCCCTGATCGCCGCTCTCGGCATCGGCCTGGCGGCCTCGATCCGGGGCCGGAACCCGTTGATTGATGGCTTTGGCCTGGTGGCACTGTCCGTCATGGTGCCCATGATCACCGTGCAGGTGTACGGCATGGTGGTTTACTCCGGCGGCACCGGGGCCGCAGCCATGGAGGCCATCACAGCGCAGGTTACACAAGCCCCGGCGAAGTCCGGCATAATTGCGGCCCTGCTCGACCTGGCCGGCATGTTGAGAGATGTGCTGCCGATCATCATCACCGTTCTGTTCTTCCAGTACCTGGTGTTACGCCGGAAGCTGAGCAATCCGAAGAAGATTGCCTTCGGCTTTGCGCTGGTGATCCTCGGCCTGTATGCCTTTGTTGTCGGCCTGAAAATGGGCTTGTTTCCCATCGGCACCAGCATGGCCGAGCAACTGATGGCCATGGACAGCTATGCGCCCGTGTACCTTTTCGCCCTGATGATCGGGTTTGCCACAACCATGGCAGAACCGGCACTGATCGCCATCGGCAAGCAGGCGGAAGAAGCCGCCGCGGGCGCCCTCAACGGCAATGCCATTCGCCTGTTGGTAGCTGTGGGGGTGGCCGTTGGCATCACCATTGGTGTGCACCGGATCATTACCGGAGATTCCATTCACTATTACATTATGGGCGGCTATATTCTGGTGATTCTGCTCACCCTGCTCGCCCCCCGATACATCGTGGCACTGGCCTATGACCTTGGCGGTGTGACCACCTCGGAAGTCACGGTACCGCTGGTAACGGCCCTGGGGATTGGACTGGCCAGCAGCATAGAAGGCCGCAACGCCCTGATCGACGGTTTTGGCCTGATTGCATTTGCCTCGATTTTCCCGATCGTTACTGTGATGACCTATGCCATCGTGTCCCAATACCGATCTGAACGCAGGAAGGAAACCCAATGAAGTTCTCTGCACTGGTAGCAATTGTCCCTGAAGACCTGGAACAGGACTGCATCGATGCAGCCCGCGAACTCGGCGCCGGCGGCATTACCGTCATGACCGGCCGCGGCATCAGCAACACCGCCAAGAAGACGTTCTTCGGCCTGACCTACGACGGCAGCCAGAGCGTGCTCCTGATGGTGCTGGAAAAAGGCCTGTCGCTGGAGATTCTCAAAGCCCTGCAGAAGGTGATCATGCCGGACCCGGCAGACTCCCAGGGCCTGATCTTTACCGTTCCGCTGGAGCACCTGGGTGGCATCGACATGGCCCAGGTGGAAAAATTCGAACAACACCTGAAAGACTCAATCTGATCGGAGAGCGCTCATGAAACTGGTCAAAGATGTGATGGTCACCAACATCATCAAGATCTCGCCCTTCGCAACCCTGCGGGAGGCACTGACGCTGATGAAGCGCCACAACGTGAAATCCCTGGTGGTCGAGCGCCAGAGCGAACACGATGCCTGGGGGCTGATCACCTATACCAACGTGCTCAAATCGGTGATTGCAGAAGATGGCGATATCGACCTGCTGAATGTCTACGATGTCTGCGCCAGACCGGTGATCAGCGTGGGCGAAAACCTTGCCCTCAAGCATGCCGCTACCCTGATGTCCGAGTATCGGGTCAAGCGACTGCTGGTACTGAAAGACAACGAAATGTGCGGCTTTGTAGTGATGGACGACATCATGGATGCCCTGCTCGATACCATCGACTGAACCGGGCCGGCCTCAGGTCTGGCACATCACCAGCAACTGGTCTCCCTCCTGCAGGTCCAGGTACTGTTTACGGGGCGGGTTCATGACCAGGTGGCGCCCCCGCTCATCGGCCCGGGCCCTGAATACACCCAGCGCAATCTCGCCCCGGGCCGCGACTGTTTTCTCCAGTAACTGGAAGGTCGCGCTGGCCGGCAGCGGGTAGTCGTGGGGATCACGGAACTGGATCTCGGCGCCGCCGGCCGTGAACAGCTCGTCGAGCACCACCCGCAATTCCCTTCGTAAAGCCACCTGGGCCAGGACGTGGCTCAGAATCATCGGGCTGATCAGCATTTCACATTGATGGCCATACAACAAGTGGCGGTTGTCCGGATCACTCAGCTCCATAATAACCTGGGGCCGGCGGGTGGATTCCGACAGAATATCTTCCAGTTGCAGGTAACCCACCATGGCACGGGCATCGGCCTCTTCCCCGGAGCCTATCCGGTCGCTACTCAGTAACATCACGGTGTCGTAGCTGGCCGGCGCCAGCTTGCGCAGGTCCTCTTCCACCATGTAATCGGCTTCCAGCAGGCGGCCATTGATCCGTTCAAGGTTCACGCCATAGCGGGACATCTCACGCTGACGCTCTTCCAGCGGTGTTGCCGATACCATGTCCAGCTGGAACTGTCGCCCGGCGTAGCTGCCAAACTCCGCCGCCAGGCTCGGCACCCGTCGGTTCCAGCCGAGAACCAGCACCCGGTGAGGCCCCTGCTGGCGGCTTGGCTGTACAGAGCCGCTGATGCGTTCCACTGCCGCCAGGGAGTCCACCTTGGCATCCGGCCCCGTGTGTTCATAGTCGCTGGCCATCAGCACTACCCGGTCTTCATTCCGGATCACCGTATCTGACGGCGCCAGCAGGTTAACCTGCCAGCCTTTGGCTGCCGGCTGCAGCAAGCCCAGCACGACGGCATGGGGCCGCTGCGTTGCCAGCTCGCTCAGGGTCAGGCCCTCGGCGGTTTCGCCTCCCCGCACAAAGATCTCGTTGCCTTCACCGGCGGTCAGCAACTCGTTGTAGACCTCGGACAGGTTCGGGTGCAGCACGTTCTGCACCATCAGGCGGCTGATGGTGGCATCACCGGCCACCACCTCGACCGAGCCGGGATAGGCGCGCTCGACCACCGGGAGCTTTCGCATGTCCTGGATTTCTGCCACCACAAACGGCAACGGGGAACTGAAATGGCGGGCTTGGGCGGCGATAGACAACAGGGCTTTGACGGTTTCGATATCGGAGGTCACCAGGCTGCCGGCATCATGGCCCTGGCTGGGCACA
>JAJUKC010000090.1 GCA_029264995.1 Marinobacter sp.
CTGTGCGATCACACCTTCGCCGAGCGGGTATTCTTCGCCAACTCCGGTGCCGAAGCCAACGAAGCCGCCTTCAAGCTGGCCCGTCGTTATGCGTGGGAACACTATGGCCCGGAGAAGCATGAAATCATCTCCTTCAAAAACTCCTTCCACGGCCGCACCCTGTTCACCGTCAGCGTGGGTGGCCAGCCCAAATACCTGGAAGGCTTTGAACCGGCCCCCGGCGGCATCCATCACGCCGAATTCAACAACCTGGACTCGGTAAAAGCGCTGATCTCCAAAGAGAAAACCTGCGCTGTCGTGGTCGAGCCCGTCCAGGGCGAAGGCGGCGTCATGCCTGCAGATCCCGAATTCCTGCAAGGGCTGCGGGACCTCTGCGACGAACACAACGCCCTGCTGGTCTTCGACGAAGTTCAAAGCGGCGTAGGCCGCACCGGCTACCTGTACGCCTACGAAATGTACGACGTAACGCCAGACATCCTCTCCAGCGCCAAAGGCCTGGGCGGCGGCTTCCCCGTTGCCGCCATGCTCACCACCGCCAAAGTCGCGGCCAGCCTGGGCGTAGGCACCCACGGCAGCACCTACGGCGGCAACGCGCTGGCCTGCGCCGTGGCCCAGAAAGTCATCGACACCGTCAGCCAGCCGGAAATCCTCAAGGGCGTCAAAGCCCGCTCCGACAAACTGCGCAAAGGCATGATGGACATCGGTGAACGCTACGGCGTGTTCTCCGAAGTTCGCGGTGCTGGTCTACTCTTGGGTTGTGTGCTGACCGAACAATGGCAGGGCAAGGCCAAAGACTTCCTGAACACCGGTCTGGATGAGGGCGTGATGGTCCTGGTAGCCGGAGCCAATGTGGTGCGGCTGGCGCCTTCGCTGATCATACCGGAAACGGATATTGAAGAAGCGCTGGAAAGGTTTGAAGCTGCAGTGAAGAAGATCACGGCTAAGTAAAATGTAGCCCCTGGGGCTGGGTTCCCCTTCCGGAAATTTCGGAGGCCATGGATGGCCGGAGAGAAGCGCACATGGGTTCGGCCGAGCGCTTATGAAGCGAAGCTTCATGCGACAGCCGAACGACCACAATCTGCGATTGTGGGCCGGACCCCGGAGGGGGGCTCGTAGCTGTTTCCGGAAGGGGAACCCAGTTCCAGGGGCGGGCGAGCCTGCTCCAAAAATCCTGATGGTTCGATAGAGGAGCGCACCATGTGGCGAGTCAGACCAGCCAAACTGGATGACCTGCAACAAATCCTGGACATAGCCGGCGCCCAAACCGCCAGGCTATCGTCCACCCTGCCCAAAACCGAAGAAACCCTGGCCCGGAAAATTCAACACGCCCGGGACTCCCTCGCCGACAACGCCCCCGAAGGCACCCCGCGCCGCTTCCTGTTCGTACTCGAAAACACCGACACCGGCGAAATCGCTGGCACCGCAGGCATCGACAGCCGCGCCGGCAATGGCCAGCCATTTTACAACTACCGGCGCGACTACCTCATCCACGCCTCCCACGAACTCAACGTCTCGCGCCGTGTCGAAGTCCTGTACCCGAGCCACGCCCTCACAGACCTGACCCTGCTGTGCTCCTTCACCCTGAGAGAGCAACACCGCAACACCCCGGTATTCGAACTGCTATCCCGGGCCAGAATGATGTTCATTGCCAGCCACCGGGAATGGTTCACCAACCGAACGGTGGTTGAAATCCAGGGTATACAGCACGAAAACGGCAGCGTGCCCTTCTGGGACAGCCTGGGGCGACATTTCTTCAATATGGACTTTGAAACCGCCGATCAATACTCCGGCCAGCTCAGCAAAACCTTTATCGCCGAACTCATGCCGCCGAACCCGGTCTACGTCACCCTGCTCAGTACCGAGGCTCAGGAAGCCCTCGGCCAACCACACCCGCTGACCGAACCCAACTATCAGCTACTCCAGCGCGAAGGTTTTCAGCCCGGATGCTACGTCGATATCTTTGACGGCGGACCGGTGATGGAAGTGCGCACCGACAGCCTGAGAACCCTGGTGACCAGTCAGCCCAAAACACTGCACGGCAGCCACCAGAACGATGGTGAAACCTGCCTGATCAGCGCCGGCGAAGGTGAGCACTTCCGTTGCCTGTTGACCCCGGTGGCAGAAACGTTGGCGGATGATGTAAAAGTGCCGGTGAGCACCTGGCACGGCCTGGAAAGCAGCGCCGGCGACCCGGTAAGGATTTCACCGTTATGAGCACGCAAACACAGGGGAGGGCGTAAGATGCTGGTGATCCGCCCGCTTCAGTCTGACGATCTGGAAGACCTCTACGCCATGACCCAGAAGGCCGGCAAAGGCCTGACCACACTGCCCGCCGACCGGGAACTGCTCCAGCGCAAGATCGACCGCGCCCGTGAATCCTTCAATCAACGCTGTGCGCCGGAAGCGGCCCTGTACCTGTTTGCGCTGGAAGATATCCGGGCCAGGAAGACCGTTGGCATCAGTGGCATCGAGGCCCGGGTTGGCCTCGAAGAAGTGTTCTACAATTACCGGCTGAGTGTCACGGTCAATGCCTCCAGAGAACTGGGCGTGCATGTGCGCACGCCTACGCTGAACCTCTCCAACGACATGACCGACACCACCGAAATCTGCTCGTTGCTGCTTTCGGACGAGTATCAGGGCGGTGGCAATGGCCTGTTGTTGTCCCGCTGTCGCTTTATGTTCCTGGACGATTTCCGTAAACGTTTTTCCGACAAAGTGTTCGCGGAAATGCGCGGGGTCTCGGACAAAGACGGTAAAAGTCCCTTGTGGGACGCCCTGGGCAGCAAGTTTTTTGACATGGAGTTCAGCCAGGCCGACATGCTCTCCGGGCTTGGCAATAAATCGTTCATTGCTGAACTGATGCCGAAATACCCTATCTACCTGCCCATGCTGCCAGACGCTGCGCGGGCGGTCGTTGGTATGGTGCACGACAACACCCGGCCGGCGCTGAAGATGCTGCAGGCGGAGGGTTTCAACTTCAACGGCATGGTGGATATCTTCGACGGCGGGCCTGTAGTTGAGGCCTTTGTCCATAACATCCGTACAGTGCGGGAAGCGGTCAACCGGCACGCCATGGTGGTCAATCACAGCATTGATCTGGATGTGCCGGCAGAGCAGCGGGTGATGATCTCAAACCGGTCGTTCCGGGACTTTCGGGTAACCACCATACCCATGAACTGCATCGGGCCCGACACTGTCAAAATTCCTAGAGTGCTGGCGGAGGCTCTTTTAGTGGAGTCGGGTGATCCGGTGCGTATTGCCCCCTTGAAGGAGGGTGCTTTGTCGCCGATCCGGCCAAACAATTCCGAACCGGGAGGTGGTAAATAATGGCAAACCTGACAGGCAATGTGTACATCGACGGGCTATGGCTGCCAGGCCACGGAGCGCCCTTTGAATCGGTGCAGCCGGTGACAGGTGAAACGGTCTGGGATGGCAATGCCGCCAGTCTCGAAGATGTAGACGCAGCGGTTCGGGAAGCTCGCAAGGCGTTTCTGGCCTGGCGCCGGAAAAGTCTCGCAGAACGCCAGGCGGTGATTGAAGCCTTCGGAGAACTGCTTGAGGCCAACAAGGAAGAACTGGCCCATCAAATCGGCCTGGAAACGGGAAAGCCGCTCTGGGAGTCCCGCACCGAAGTGGCGGCCATGATGGGTAAAATCCCGATCTCCGTGAAAGCCTATAACGAGCGTACGGGGCACACTGAATCTGACGTGGCTGGCGGACATGCGGTGTTGCGCCACCGCCCCCATGGCGTGGTCGCCGTGTTTGGCCCCTATAACTTCCCGGGCCATCTGCCCAACGGGCACATTGTGCCGGCCTTGCTGGCCGGCAATACCGTGGTGTTCAAACCCAGTGAACTGACCCCGGGAGTGGCGGAACTCACCGTCAGGCTCTGGGAAAAAGCCGGTCTGCCGGATGGGGTGATCAACCTGGTACAAGGCGGTTCCGATACTGGCAAATGTCTGGCCCGCCACTCGCTGATTGACGGTTTGTTCTTTACCGGCAGTTCCACTGTCGGGCATCTACTGCACGAACAGTTTGGCGGCCAGCCGGAGAAGATCCTGGCGCTGGAGATGGGTGGCAATAACCCGCTGATCGTGCAGAACGTGTCGGATCTGGATGGCGCCGTGCACCACGCACTGCAGTCCGCGTTCCTCTCGGCCGGACAGCGCTGTACCTGTGCTCGCCGGTTACTGGTGCCTAAAGGCAAGAAGGGCGATGAATTCCTGGCACGGCTGGTGGAAGTCGCGGCCCGCATCACCGTAGCGGAATTCGATGCCGACCCGCAGCCGTTCATGGGCTCGGTGATTTCCGCGGAAGCGGCGAACCAATTGCTCAAGGCCCAGGCCGCGATGCTGGAAAAAGGCGCGACCTCGTTGCTGGAAATGAAACAGCTCAAGCCCGATACCGGCCTGTTGTCGCCGGGGATTGTGGACGCGACCGGGATAGAGCTGGAAGACCAGGAGTTTTTCGGTCCGCTGCTGACGGTGTATCGCTACAAAGGCTTCGATGAGGCCCTGGAGCTTGCCAACAACACCCGCTACGGCCTGTCTGCCGGCATCCTCAGCGATGACCGCAAACTCTACAACCGCCTGGTGGAGGAAGTGCGTGCCGGTATTGTGAACTGGAATCGGCCACTTACCGGGGCCAGCAGTGCCGCACCGTTCGGTGGTGTCGGCGCCAGCGGTAACCATCGCCCGAGCGCCTACTATGCGGCCGATTACTGCGCCTGGCCGATGGCCTCTCTGGAAGCCGGCAAGAGTGAGCTGCCGGACAGCCTGGCCCCGGGCCTGAATTTTGACTGACAGGAACAGCTGCCATGGTTAAGCATGCGGTAGAAGCAAACTTTGACGGCCTGGTGGGCCCGACCCATAACTACGCCGGGCTGTCCTGGGGCAATGTGGCCTCAAAATCCAACGTCAATGCGGTGGCCAACCCCAGGGAGGCGGCACTCCAGGGATTGGCGAAAATGAAGCGGCTGGCGGACCGGGGCTATGTGCAGGGCATTCTGCCGCCCCACGAGCGCCCGCACATTCCCACTCTTCGTGCACTGGGCTTTGAGGGCAATGAACGCCAGATTCTGGAAGCCGTAGCCAAAGCAGATCCCACCATTCTGGCGGCGGTGTCGTCGGCGTCCTGTATGTGGACAGCGAACGCGGCCACCGTGTCCCCCAGTGCTGACACCGCGGATCACCGGGTGCACTTCACCCCGGCCAATCTCAGTGCCAAGTTCCACCGCTCCATTGAGCACCAGGTAACGGGTCGTTCACTGAAGGCGATCTTTGGTGACGAAAGCTACTTTGCCCACCATCCGGCGCTGCCGTCAGTCAGCCATTTTGGTGATGAGGGCGCGGCCAACCACACCCGCCTGTGCAGTCGCTACGGGGAGCCGGGCGTTGAGCTGTTTGTGTATGGCCAGGTCGCGTTCAATGAATCCGCGCCGGCGCCAGGCAAATACCCGGCGCGCCAGACCCTGGAAGCGTCACGGGCCATTGCCCGCTTGCATGGCCTGACCGATCGCCATGCCGTGTTTGCCCAGCAGAATCCGGCGGCTATCGATGCCGGCGTGTTTCACAACGATGTGATTGCCGTCGGTAATGGCAATTGCCTGTTCTATCACGAGCAGGCTTTTCTTGATGAAGCCCGGGTACTGGCAGACATCCAGGAACGCCTGACCGGTGCCGAGCTGGAAGCCGTGCGTGTTTCATCAACTCAGGTGCCCATTGAAGATGCGGTGGCCTCCTATCTGTTCAACAGTCAGTTGTTGAACACTGCCGATGGCATGCTGCTGGCGGTACCGGGTGAGTGCCGGGAAGTGGCCTCGGTCAGCCGCTATCTGGATGAACTGGTGAAAGCCGACACGCCCATCACCGCGGTGGAAGTGTTTGATGTCAAACAGTCCATGCGCAATGGTGGTGGGCCTGCGTGTCTGCGCTTGCGCGTGGTGCTCAACGACGACGAGCTGCACGCCATCAACCGGGGCGTAATTCTGACCGATGCGCTCTATGAACGACTGACCTCCTGGGTTGAAGCCCACTACCGCGACCAGCTCAGCCAGCAGGACCTGGCCGACCCGATGTTACTGGAGGAAGTGCGCAAGGCGCTGGATGAGCTGACCGGTATTCTTGGCCTCGGCAGCATCTACGATTTTCAGTTGTAAGGCTGGTCAGCTCAGCGTACCGGCTCGCTGGAGATAGACCGGGTGAGCATATCCATGGTGTGACGAATGAGTGCTTCGGAAGGAAACTCCCCGGCCTCGGTGGATTCCGCCTGGCACAGCATGATCACGCCATGGAGGGCGCCGCGCAGGTAAAGCGCGGTTTGCGCTGGCGACTGGATGCGGTCGCGGCTGATGGTGCCGTCTTCCAGGCCGAGATGAATCGCCGCTTCCATCAGCGCCATCAGTTCATTCTTCGAACACAGCATTTCCCTGGCCTGGTCTTCTTCCGCATCGGCGATGGCGGTGGAAGCCTTGGTCAGGGCAGTGAAGTAGTCCGGAGCTTCCACAAAGAAACGATAGTAAGCCTCACCCATGGCCCGGATCTTCCCGAGCCCGGTATCGGTTGCCTGCATGGCACGCTCAAACCGGGTCACCAGATCCTGCCCCGCCCGTAGCATGATGCCTCGCTGGATGGCGGCCTTATCCTTGAAATAAACATAGAGCAGCGCCCGGCTCAGGCTGGCCGTGCGCGCAATGTCGTCCATGGAGGTGCGGTCGTAGCCCTTTTCTGAGAACACCCGTTCGGCGGCGTCCAGAATGGCGTCGTACCTGGCCTGTTTTTCCCGTTCCCGTCGTGACTTCAGCGGTTCATTCATTGTGATCCTGAGCTTTCCGGCTTTGGCTGCATGATAACTGAAAACCGATGAAAGCCGATTATTGACAATTTGTCAAAGAGTGACATGATGTCCGAAACAATGGGCAACCTCCGATGGACCGGAGGTCACAATCAACCTGTTCAGGGAAAGGGGCTGGAACACTATGTCTCTCACACTACGTCACTCTCCGTTTGTTCTGGCCAGTGCGCTGCTGGCCGTGCTGTCTGTCTCCGGCTGCCGCGGTGGCGGCACCGAATCCGGCGAAAACGCTGAAAATACGCCGGTCGCCGTGCGGGTATCCGCTGTCACCGGTGGCCAGATGGAAGAAATCCCTCTGCGCTTTTCCGGCATTGTCCGTGCGGCCCAGCGGGCAACCCTGACATTTCAGGTCAGCGGGACGCTGAAGGAACGCCCGGTTGAGCTGGGGCAGACGGTAAAGCCCGGTGATGTGCTGGCGCGTCTGTACAATCCGGCGCTGGAACCGGCGCGGGATTCCGCGGCTGCCCGCCTGGATGAGCTGAGAACCCAGTTTGAACAGGCTCAGCGGGAGTGGGAACGCTCCAGCCGGTTGCATCAGCGAGGCGTGGTTTCGGAGCAGACGCTGGAACAGATTGCCGCCCGCCGGGATTCGCTGAGGGCAAGCATGGCGACGGCCGAAGCCTCACTGGCCGAAGCCACAAGGTTGCTTGAGGAAAGTGTGCTGAAGGCGCCCTTTGCCGGGCAGGTGGAAGCATTGCTGGTGGAGCGGGATGAGTTCGTGGGGGCGGGGCAGCCGGTCATGCGCTTGTCCTCGCCGCTGGGGCGGGAAGTGGAAGTGCGGGTGCCCGCGCACTTGCTCGGCCATGTCCGGATTGGTCAGGAGCTGCCGGTTTGGCTGGTGCAGGACCGCAATCGTGAACCGGCTACCGGCACAGTCGTGGAGATTGCACAGGGTAGTTCCATCCGTGGCGAACTGCATCCGGTACTGGTCAGCCTGCCGCCAAATTCCCTGTCCTCCGGCGAGCCGGTGGAAGTGGGCATTGCCCCGGTGCGGGAATCGGCCATTACCGTGCCCCTGCTGGCGGTCGTCCGTGACAGCACCGGCACCAGTGTGTTCCGGGTGCGAGACCAGGTAGCTCAGCGGGTTCCGGTAGAGGTTGACCGGGTCATCGGTGAGCGCGTGATGGTACATCCCGGCGCATTGAGCCCGGGTGACCAGGTGGTTTACGCCGGTATGACCCGGCTGGTGGATGGCGACACCGTGGAGGTGCGCTGATGACCCGCCGCCTGCTGAATTACCAGCGCTTGCTGGGCATGGTAGTGACCATGCTCTGTGTGCTGGGTATCGCCGCCTACAGCACCATGCCAC
>JAJUKC010000004.1 GCA_029264995.1 Marinobacter sp.
GCATGCTCATGCCGCCCAGCAGCCCAAAGAACTCGACATCTAACGGAAGGCGAATATGTCTGTAGCACAAAATTACGGTACTGGTCGCCGCAAATCATCCACGGCTCGCGTCTTTATCAAGCCGGGTAGCGGTAACATCTCCATCAACGGTCGCACTATCGAAGATTTCTTCGGTCGTGAAACCCTGCGCATGATTGTTCGTCAGCCGCTGGTGGTTGCCGAATCCGAAGATCGTTTCGATATCGCCATTACGGTAAAGGGTGGCGGCATCAGTGGCCAGGCTGGCGCCATTCGCCACGGTCTGACTCGCGCTCTGATGGACTACGACGAAACTCTGCGTCCGGCACTGCGCAAAGCGGGTTACGTAACCCGTGATGCCCGTAAGGTTGAGCGTAAGAAAGTGGGTCTGCGCAAAGCGCGTAAGCGTCCGCAGTACTCCAAGCGTTAATCGACGTTCAGTCGATTTGGAAAAACCCGGTCTTGTGGCCGGGTTTTTTTATATCTGTACTCCGGAAATATTTTTGATCTGGCGCAGGGATAGGCTCGCCTGCCGACCTTTCCGGCTTGTAAGCGGGGGGTAATTTCATTACCATTTCAGCGCTTATATTTTTGGGTTGTGAAGTCCTTTTCGAAGCGCAGTGCCGGTTTTTCCGCGTCTGTGCCTCGCCTGATGGGAGAAAACCATAATGAGTAATGGCGACGTGAGCCAAGGCCGGCGCCGGTTTCTGATCGGTGCTACGTCCGTGGTAGGTGGTGTCGGCGTCGTCGGTGCAGCCGTTCCTTTCGTAGCGTCCTGGAACCCCAGTGCGAAAGCGGAAGCGGCCGGTGCACCGGTAACCGTCAATATCAGCAAAATCGAACCGGGTCAGCAAATCACCGTTGAGTGGCGAGGTAAGCCTGTTTGGATTATCCGCAGAACGGAAGAAATGCTGGCGAATATCGAGAAGCTCAATGACGCAGTGAAGGACCCGATGTCGGAGGCGCCTCAGCAGCCTTCGTATATCCAGGGGCCCTTGCGCGCGATCAAGCCAGAGTTCGGTGTCTATGTGGGGCTCTGTACCCATCTGGGCTGCGTGCCCTCCTACCGGCCAGAGGTTGCGCCGGCTGATCTGGGTGAAAACTGGCTTGGTGGGTTGTTCTGCCCGTGTCACGGTTCCCGCTATGACATGGCCGGTCGGGTTTATGAGGCTCAACCCGCGCCGCTGAACCTTGAGGTTCCGCCGTACCGGTTTGACGATGATGTGACCATGACCATTGGTCTTGATCCGGAGGCCGCGTGATGCAAAAGCTGATTAACTGGGTAGACGAGCGTCTGCCAATCGTTGAGGCCTGGAACAAGCACCTGGCCAAGTATTACGCGCCGAAGAACTTTAACGTCTGGTATTTCTTCGGTTCACTGGCAATGCTGGTGCTGGTCAACCAGCTAGTGACTGGTATCTGGCTGACTATGAGCTACAACCCGTCTGCCGAGGGGGCGTTTGCCTCGGTGGAATACATCATGCGTGATGTGGAGTGGGGTTGGCTGCTGCGATACCTGCACTCGACCGGCGCATCTGCGTTCTTCGTTGTGGTGTATCTGCACATGTTCCGTGGTCTCATGTACGGTTCCTACCAGAAGCCGCGGGAATTGATCTGGATTTTCGGTATGCTGATCTACCTGGTGCTGATGGCAGAAGCCTTCATGGGCTACCTGCTGCCCTGGGGCCAGATGTCATACTGGGGTGCCCAGGTAATCGTTAACCTGTTTGGTGCGATTCCGGTCATCGGTGAAGATCTGTCTCTGTGGATTCGCGGTGACTATCTGATCTCCGGTATCACGCTGAACCGTTTCTTTGCCCTGCACGTGGTTGCTCTGCCAATCGTTCTGCTGGGTCTGGTTGTTCTTCACATCCTGGCGCTGCACGAAGTGGGTTCTAACAACCCCGACGGCATTGACATCAAGAAGAACAAGGATGAAAACGGTATTCCGAAAGACGGTATTCCGTTCCACCCGTATTACACCGTTCACGATCTGCTGGGCGTGGGTGTGTTTTTCTTCATCTTCTTCATCGTTGTCTTCTTCTTCCCGGAGGTGGGCGGTCTGTTCCTGGAAAAGCCGAACTTTGAACCGGCCAACGCCCTGAAGACACCAGCGCACATTGCGCCTGTCTGGTACTTCACGCCGTTTTACGCGATGTTGCGGGCGGTGACGGTAGACTTTATGGGGCTGCCGGCTAAGTTCTGGGGTGTTGTGGTCATGGGTGGTGCGATTGCGATTCTGTTCGTGTTGCCGTGGCTTGACAGAAGTCCTGTCCGCTCAATCCGCTACAAGGGCTGGTTGAGCAAGATTGCCCTGGCAATCTTTGCGGTGAGCTTCGTAATCCTTGGCTACCTTGGACTGGTTCCCGCAACAGAAGGTCGCACGACTGTCGCTCAGATTTTGACAGTGTTGTACTTCCTCTACTTCATTCTGATGCCGTTCTACACGCGCATGGAGAACACCAAGCCAGTTCCAGAGAGGGTGACAGGATAATGAAAAAGCTGATTGTTGGTCTTTTCATCGCACTCCTGCCAGCGCTTGGCCTGGCGGCTGGTGCCGCGGTTCCTCTTGATCATATGGAGCCGGATCATACGGACAAGGCGTCTCTGCAGCGCGGTGCTGCCTTGTTCACCAACTACTGCATGGGATGTCACTCCATGGAGTACGCCCGCTACAAGCGTGTTGCGGATGATCTGGAGATCCCTGTCGAGCTTTACGAGGAAAACCTGATCTTTACCGGTGCCAAGATCGGTGAACTCATGAAGAACTCCATGAGCAAGGATATGGCCGCCGGCTGGTTCGGTGCGCCGCCACCCGATCTTACGCTGGAAACCCGTCTGCGTGGTGAGTCCTGGGTATATTCATACCTGCGGGGCTTCTACAAGGACGATTCCCGGCCACTGGGCGTAAACAACGTGGTGTTCGATAACGTTGGTATGCCTCACATTCTGGTCGAGATGCAGGGTCTGTGCGCCGTGAAGCCGAACATTGGTGTCGGGGCGTCTGTTGAGCCGTTGAGTGGTAACGTCAATAACGCAGACGCTTGCCCGGATTACGCAACGGAAGGCTCGATGTCCGGTGCGGAGTTTGATCAGGCCATGTGGGATCTGACCAACTTCATGTCCTACATGGGTGACCCGGTCAAGGTGGAGCGCGAGCGTCTCGGTATCTTCGTGCTGATCTTTGTGGCGATCTTCTTTGTCTTCGCGTACCTGCTCAACCGCGAGTACTGGAAAGACGTACACTAAGATTTAGGGTATAATCCCGTGTTCTTGATTCCAGCGAGTCTTTAAGGCTCGCTGGATTTTTGCGTTTTGCATTGTTTCGATTTTTAGAATCGTGAGGTAGCTATATGGGCGTTGTGACCAAGCGGTCATCAATGACTTTTTTCTCGGATCCCGCAAGCCACTACAGTCATCGGGTGCGTATTGTCCTGGCTGAGAAAGGTGTCACTGTTGATATCGTGGATGTGGATCCGGACAACCCGCCGGCGGAACTGGCGGATCTGAATCCGTACAACGCCCTGCCAACCCTGGTAGACCGGGATCTGGTTCTGTACGAGCCCAATATCATGATGGAGTATCTGGATGAGCGTTTTCCTCATCCGCCGCTGCTGCCGGTATACCCCGTTGCCCGGGCTAACAGCCGCCTGATGATTCACCGGATTCAGAAAGACTGGTGCGGACTGGTTGATCAGATTCTGGCGCAGCCAGGTGCCAAGGCCAGCGATGCGGCTCGCAAGGAGCTCAAGGAAAGCCTTCTGGCCACAGCGCCTCTGTTTGCCGAAATGCCGTTCTTCCTGTCGGAAGAGTTCACCATCGTGGACTGCTGCATTGCGCCGATCCTGTGGCGTTTGCCGGCTCTGGGTATTGAGCTGAATGAAAAGCAGGCCAAGCCTTTGCAGAAGTACATGGAGAGCATCTTTGCCAGAGAAGGCTTCAAGGCAAGCCTTTCGGATCTGGAAGAAGATATTCGCAGCTGATTGTCAGCGCCCGTATTTCAGGGCAGGAGTTAAGCAGTGTCTGACATGACTATCGCCATGACATCCAGTCGCCCCTATCTGGTCCGTGCGTTGAACGAATGGATCCTCGATAATGACTGTACTCCGTATATCGTGGTTGATGCCGGTATTCAGGGTGTTCAGGTGCCTACTGAGCATGTTGCCAACGGCCAGATTGTGCTCAATATCAGCCCCGGCGCCGTGCGCGGACTGGTGATTGGCAATGGTGCACTGGAATTCAGTGCTCGTTTCGGTGGTGTGCCGATGCAGGTCTTCATCCCGTTGCAGGCGGTGATGGCGATCTATGCCAAGGAAAACGGTGAGGGCATGGTGTTTGGCAGTGAACCCGGCTCTCCCGATCCGGAGGGTGGAGGTGAGCACAAGTCGTCACGGCGAGCGGAAGACCGCCCCAGTGGCAGGCCAACCCTGAAAGTGGTCAAGTAATAAAAAGCCGGCGACGCCGGCTTTTTTATTAGCCGCCGAAAAGTTTATGGTCAATCAGGTCGCAGAAGGCGTTGATGATGACCAGCAGCAAGGGTGTGGCCTCGCTTGGCGGCAAATCGTTCAGAGCAATTTCGTGGTCTTCCGGGTGCATCAGGGAGGTGATGTCGGACTTTTCCCTGGCGCTCAGCACCACAATCCTCATTTCCCGATCATGGGCAGCCTGTATGGCCTGTATCAGGTTTGCCTTGTGGCCGTCGTCGACGATCACAAACAGAAGGTCCCCGGGTTTTCCGATGGCCCTGACCTGGCGGGAGAAGGTGTCGTTAAACCGGTTATCGCGGCAGATGGCGGAGTAGGTCGTGGCGTCCGCCCCAAGGTTGATTGCCGGGAGTGCCGGGCGATCCTGGTCAAAGCGGGATAGTAATGCCGTGCAGAAGTACTGGGCCAGCACATTGGCGTTGCCATTGGCGCAAGTGATGATCTTGCCGTCCTGGAGCAGGGCGTCAACAAATGCCTGGGCCACCTGCTCAATGGCGGGGCCAGCGGTGCTTGCCGCCTGCGCTGTGTGCTCCATATGGCTGGCGAACCACTGGTTGATTCTCTGTTCGGTGTCGGTCATGGTTTTCTGGTCAGTCTGCCTGAATTGCGTTTTTGATCCATTGTATACGGTACTTGCTGGATTGGCCTGGTGTGATGCCGATAACATCGATCCGGCTGTTCCGGTCCCAGAGTCCGTGGCGGTGCAGGTAGAAGGAGGCGGCGCGGACCAGGCGTTGCTGCTTTAGTGGCGACACCGAGCTGATCGGATCCACGAGTGCACCGTCGGCGCGGAAGCGAACCTCAAAGAACACCAGCGCCTCGTCATCCATTCCAATAAGATCGATCTCGCCGCCACGATTGTGCACGTTCCGCTCGAGAATCCGGATTCCCCGGCTTTCGAGATACCGGGCGGCGACACCTTCGTAATGCTGTCCGAGCTTTCTGGAGCCTTCCCTGGCCATCGGTCATCAGTTGCTTGCAGCGGGGGCGGTTTCGGCCTCCCGGGGGGCGATCGGAGACAGCAGGTTGGGCGTTCCGTTCTGGAATTGTGCCCAGAGTTGCTCGCGATGAATGCTGCCGTCTGGGTCCATGGTCAAAATGCCGGTTTGCCCTTCGATGGCGGCATCTTCAACCTGGCGCAGAAGTGGCAGGCGCTTGCTCAGTTGCCAGGCGTCGGCACCCATGGCGAAAAGACGACCCAGTTGCCCAGTGGTGCCACTCAGATACTGGCGCGATTCTTCTCGCAGGGGATTCGTCTCGGCCAATACCCAGGGGATGTCCGTAAAGAAGACGCGGTCGATATCTCGATCCCGGCCCGGATTCGGCGTACCTTCGTATACGATGGAGGGTGAGTATACCGGCAAATCGCCACCGTAATAGAAGGCGAACAGCGGCTTGAACTGGCGGGCGACTGTGGGGGCGGCAACCAGCACGATGCCTTCGGCATCCTGTCGGCGACGGGGTTCGAATTCCACGTTCAGCCCAATCGTGCGTTCGACCTGAATGGCCCGTTGGCGGGATGTGGTAATGCCCAGCAAGTCAGCCGTGACTGAGCGCAGATTGTCTTCCGGGAAAAAGCGTTCGATGTCGAGCGCTCGCAACCCGAGCTGGTCCATCCTCGTCCGCAGAGCGGTTTCAACCCGGTCGCCCCATTCGCCGTGGGGAATCAGCACGAGAACCTGCTGGATGTTCTCGGCATCGAGCCGGTCGGCGATCTGTCGTGCCTCATCTTCGGCAGAGAGTCCGAACTGATAAAGGCCATCCGGGATGCGGGCATCAGGGGCAAGGTAATTCAGGCCCAGGGCAGGAACCGGCAGCGTGTTCATGTTTGCAAGCTGGGATAGGGCTTCCTTGTCCAGCGGGCCGACAATCAGGTCAATATCGCTGTTGGAAAGCTCCCGGTAGAGCTCTGCAAAAGATCCGCTGGAGGTGTCGATGATCCGGATGTCGGTTTTACTGCGGTCCGTGGTTTCGTCCTGATAATAGGCGGCCAGGAAACCATCACGAATCGCTTTGCCGGCACTGGCGAGTGCACCCTGCAGAGGAATCGCGAGTGCCAGTTTTTCCGGGCGGCTTGCGGCCAGCTCGGCCAGCAGGGCCAGATCCATGGGGAGTACCTGGGCTGCAGGGTGCCCGGGCCAGTTGTTCTGCCATTGCCGGATCAGACGTCCCTGATCATCCAGGCTGGCTTCTTTGGTGCGCAGACGCAGCGCCAGCTCCAGCCAGCCCTGAACCTCGAACCCGAGGGCGTTGTCGGAGGCGGACTGCAGGGTTGAGCGATTGATGGGCTTGAGCAATTGCCAAATGCGATTGTGCACCTCCTGCGGGGAAGTGCTGGAGTCGGTCTGGCTGAGCAGGATCAACGTCAGTGCCCCGTCCAAAGGTTGTCCGGCCAGTTCAAAGGTGCGGGCCTGGAGCATGGCTGCCCGGGACATTAACTCCGCGGGGTAGGCAAGAAAGCTTTCGGGGGTGCGGTCTGTGGCAAGTTGTTCGGCCCATTGGCCGTCCTGTAACTCGCTGGCACTGGCCATGGCCAGCAGGAATTGCTGTCTGGCGATATCCTCCGGCGCATTGTCCAGAAGGGGGGCCTGGAGAATGGTTCGGGCATCCTCGTGGCGGCCCTGATCCTGGAATCGGCTGGCCACCCTTAACAGATAGCGTTGGCCAACCACCGGATCACGCTCATCACTGGCCAGTGACAGCGCCTGCTCCGGACTTTGTGCCATATGTTCGTCGAGATTGACGGTGGCGCAGCCGCCCAGATAGAACAGAATGAGGGTGATCAGGGCCAGAATTGGGCTGTGACGGAAGCGATTTGTCATGGCAGGCTCGGTACTCTCTGAATCATTGGGCTTGTGATGCCGCGTTTTAGCTGGCAAGTTTACCAGCTCCCGGCGCATTTCACATGACGGGACAGTCATGGGCCGGAAATAGCGGCGCCGCGGTTCACTTCAGTGGAGTTCATTATGTCCAGTTCTGTAACCGGCGTTGCCGGTGGTCGGCTTTCAATTGTTGCCACGCCCATCGGGAATCTGGCCGATCTTTCCGATCGTGCCCGCCAGGTGCTTGCGGCGGCGGACCTGGTCGCTGCGGAGGATACCCGCCACAGCTCGCGCCTGTTGCAGCACCTGGGCCTGAGCAAACCGTTGCTCGCGCTACACGATCATAATGAGAGGGATCGCGTTGGCAGAATCCTCTCTGCTCTTGGTGAAGGGCTGCAAGTGGCGCTGATTTCCGATGCCGGCACCCCGTTGATCTCCGATCCCGGGTACATCCTGGTGCGTGAGGCCAGAAGGGCGGGCTTTCCGGTTTCTCCGATCCCAGGTCCGTGTGCGCTGGTTGCGGCATTGTCGGCGGCGGGTCTGCCGACGGATCGTTTTCTTTTTGCAGGTTTTTTGCCGGCCAAACGGGCGGGTAGACGTTCCGCTCTCGGGGAATTGCGCGAACAGACTGCCACTCTGGTGTTCTACGAATCCCCCCATCGAATTCTGGACCTGATGCAAGATCTGGTTGATGAGTTTGGCTCTGGCCGGGAGTGTGTGCTCGGTCGGGAGCTGACCAAAACCTTTGAAACTTTCTACAGTGGGACGGTTGAGACGGTATTGGTGGAGTTGCAGGCTGACCCGCACGGCAGCCGGGGGGAATTCGTGGTGATGGTCCGGGGTAACGATGCTGTGGCCGGTTCGTCGGCCGATCTGGATGCCGATAAACTGTTGAAGCTGCTTGTTGCAGAGATGCCGGTCAAAAAGGCTGCAAAAATTGTCGCGGAGGTCAGTGGCATCGGGAAAAATGAACTGTATCAGCGTGCGCTTCAGCTCAAGGGTGATTAAGCCTTGCATGCCTGCGCGCACGCGGGTATTGTCAGCGCCGAGCTCGCCAGACAGTCGCCGCCGGTTTTACCGGGGGAGGAAAGTCCGGGCTCCGCAGGGCAAGGTGCCAGGTAACGCCTGGGCGGCGTGAGCCGACGGAAAGTGCAACAGAAAGTATACCGCCTAAGCGCTCTCGGGCGCCGGTAAGGGTGAAATGGTGCGGTAAGAGCGCACCGCGTGGCTGGCAACAGTCCACGGCGATGGTAAACCCCACCTGGAGCAAGACCAAATAGGAATCCAATGGCGTGGCCCGCGCTGGATTCGGGTAGGTTGCTTGAGGCCTGTGGTGACGCAGGCCCTAGATGAATGACTGTCCAAGACAGAACCCGGCTTATCGGCGAGCTCGCCTCTTTTTCTGATTATTCGGATGTGATCTGCATCCTTCTCACAAGTTACCTTTTATAGCCAAAAAATCTTAAACCTTAAGTTGGCTATCTAAAGGTGTCTGCAGGTATTTGTTTTTTATCCTTTTCTTTACGTCTTTTTAACGCTTCGCTCCGTTTCTGCTTTGTAACCTATTGTCGTTAAAGGAACTTTCCTGAGTGTGGTGCCTGTTGCGGCGCTTGCATTGTTATTTACGTGTTTCTATAGTGTGCGGGAGTGGGAAAAAGTGGTTTTTGGTGGAATTTTGTGGAAATGAAACCCTCGGACTAGACGTTAATGAGCAATTTTCTTGGCAGTCATGCCATCAATATGGACGCAAAGGGTCGCCTGGCGATCCCGACAAAGGTGCGCGAAGAGCTCGCGCAGCTTTGCGGTGGCCGTATTGTATTGACTGCCAACGCCGATGAGGAGAAGTGCTTGTTGCTCTATCCCGAGCCGGAATGGGAAGTGCTGCGTCCGAAAATCGAGGCCCTGCCCAACATGAATAAGGCGGCCAAGCGCCTGCAGCGTCTGATTCTTGGTAACGCTGCCCTCATGGAACTGGATGCGTCCGGCCGGATTCTGGTACCGCAGACCCTCAGAAATCACGCCAATCTTGAAAAGCGGCTGATGTTGGTCGGTCTTGGCAAGAAATATGAGTTATGGAGTGAGGAGAGCTGGAATGCTTACCTCGACGCCTCCGCTGCCGACGAGGAAATGCCACCGGAAATGGAGGCGCTGTCGCTATGACCGGACGCCCGGACGATCAGGCCAATGAAGGTTATCAGCATCGCTCGGTACTGCTGGATGCGGCGGTCGATTATCTGGTTACGGATGGAAGTGGCCGTTATGTTGACGCCACCTTTGGCCGGGGCGGTCACAGCCGCCTGATTCTGGGAAAGCTGGGTCAGGGTGGCGAGCTTCTGGGTATCGATAAGGATCCGGAGGCTATTGCCGTTGCTAAAGATCTGGCATCCGGCGATTCCCGGTTTCAGTGGTATCACGGCTCGTTTGCCGAGCTGGATCTGGCGCTTGAGCGTCAGGAGTGGCCACAGGTTGATGGTGTGTTGATGGATCTGGGGGTGTCGTCACCACAACTGGATGATGCTTCCCGGGGCTTTTCGTTCATGCGGGATGGCCCGTTGGACATGCGAATGAACCCGCAACAGGAGCCGAGTGCTGCCCAGTGGCTGGCCGAGGCGGATGAGCGGGAAATCGCAGATGTGATCTGGCGATACGGCGAGGAGCGGTTTTCTCGCCGTATCGCTCGTCTTGTGGTGGAGCGGCGTCAGGAGCAGCCGATTGAGACAACGCGGCAACTGGCAGAGTTGGTCGCCGAGGCTGTGCCCAAGAAAGAGAAGCACAAGCATCCGGCCACGCGGACGTTTCAGGCCATCCGGATTTTTATCAATCGGGAGCTTGAGGATCTGGAAGCTGGTCTGGCCGCCGCCGTTGACCACCTGGCTCCCGGTGGGCGCCTGGTGGTGATCAGCTTTCACTCTCTGGAGGATCGTCTGGTCAAGCGCTTCATGCGTGATCTGGCGCGGGGGCCAAAGCTGCCGAAAGGGATACCGGTCACGGCGGAACAGGAAGAATCCGGATTCCGGTTGATTGGCAAAGCAAGCAAGGCCAATGAACAGGAAGTCAGTGAAAACGTCAGGGCTCGCAGCGCGGTCATGCGAGTGCTTGAGCGTAAAGCGAATTAATCGAAAACGCAGGGGAGCACGACGCCATGGGCGCGGTAGCGATTGAGCAACCAGTAAAAACCAACAGGATAAACAAACAGCGGGTTCGCGAGGGTGTTGCGACAGCCGTTCGTTTGTCCCGTCAGGTGTTTGATGCAACACGGGAAAGCCGGGTTCTGGTGACGCTGGTGTTGGTGGCGGCACTGACGCTGTCGTCCATCGGGGTAGTGGTCAGTGCCCATGAGAACCGCGAGCTGTTCAATACGTTGTCGGGTCTGCAGGAGCAGCGCGATGCCTATCAGCGTGAGTGGAGTCAGTTGCTGCTGGAACAAAGTGCTTTGAGCGCTCACGGGCGGGTCGAGAAACTCGCTGCTGAGCGCTTCAACATGGTGGTGCCCGGGCGGCAGGACATTGTACTCGTGCCTTTGATGTCACCGCTGGCAGCGAACTAATACCAACAATAACCATCCGGGGTAACTGAAGTGTCCGGTCAGGGAACGCACGCAAACAGCTGGAAGCAGAGGCTGGTGGCAGGCTTGAAAGCCTGGCGCTTCGGCTCTGTGCTGGGCGTTTTCCTGGTGGTTGTGGCCGGTATTGCCTGGCGGTTGGTGGATCTTCACGTGGTGGATAATGACTTTCTGCGCAAGCAGGGAGATGTCAGGACCATTCGGGTTGAATCTATCGATGCCCATCGTGGCGTGGTGACGGATCGTCATGGCGAGCCTTTGGCCGTCAGTACGCCAGTTCAGACCGTGTGGGCAAATCCTTCCGAAACCGATCCCGAAGATCCGCAACTGGCAGTGCTTGCCCGGATTCTGGGGTTGTCAGAGGGAACGCTGCGGGAGCGCTTGCGCCAGTACGCCGGCCGCGAATTTATTTACCTGCGCCGCAAAGTGCAACCCTCCGTGGCGCGCGAAGCGCTGGCTCTGGGTGTCGGTGGTATCTATGCCCGGCAGGAATACCGTCGTTATTACCCGGCGGGAGAAGTCACCGCCCATGTGGTCGGGTTTACCGATATCGACGAGCATGGCCAGGAAGGCATCGAGTTAGCCTACAATAAATGGCTGACCGGTGAACCGGGCCAGAAACGGGTGCTCAAGGATAACCGTGGGCGCGTCATCAAAGATCTGATGCTTATCCGCGATGCTCGGCCGGGAAAAGACCTGGAACTGAGTATTGATCTTCGGCTCCAGTACCTGGCCTATCGCGAGCTCAAAGCCGTGGTCGGTGCTCACAAGGCTCGCGGCGGTACGCTGGTGATGCTGGATGTCGACACCGGTGAGGTGCTGGCCATGGTCAATCAGGGTTCCTATAACCCCAATGACCGGTCACAGCTTGCTGCGGAAAACTTGCGCAACAAGGCCATTACAGATCTGTTCGAGCCCGGCTCAACCATAAAGCCGCTAACCATAGCGGCCGCTCTGGAATCTGGTGAATACACGGTTAACAGCACCGTTGATACGTCACCGGGGTTTCGGCGGTTTGGTCGTTTCACCATTCGGGATCATCGCAATTACGGGGTGCTGGATCTGACCGAGATTATTGTCAAGTCCAGCAACGTCGGGGTGAGCAACATCGCAACAGATCTGGGTGGCGATACCCTGAGGAATCTCTATGCCCGCCTGGGACTTGGCCAGGCAACCGGTATCGGCTTCCCGGGGGAAGCCGTTGGTGTTTTACCGGCACCGCCAAAATGGCGACCGGTTGAAGAGTCCACCCTGTCTTATGGCTACGGCATGAGTGTTAACGCCTTGCAGCTGGCCCAGGCGTATATGGTTATTGCCAATGGCGGAGTTCGTTATCCGCTCAGCCTGATGAAGCAGGAACAGAGGCCGCAGGGGCAACGTGTACTGTCGGAGCAGGTTACGCGGGCCGTGCGGGACATGCTCAAACAGGCGGTTGCCCGCGGTACTGGCAAGCGAGCCCAGCCAGGGTTGTATGCGGCCGGCGGTAAAACCGGGACCGTTCACCTGGTGGGGGCAAACGGGTACGAAGACAGTCAATACAAGGCCATCTTTGCCGGTATGGCACCGATTGATGACCCCAGAATTGTGACCGTTGTGGCCGTGGATGCGCCGCAGGCCGGGGAATACTACGGCGGTGAAGTTGCCGCGCCGGTATTCGCCCGGGTGATGGGTGGCGCGCTGCGACTGCTGAATGTGAAGCCTGAACTGGAAGTCAGCGAAACCCGTGTTTCGCAAGTCACTTCCGGGGGGAGAGGGTAAGCCATGTGCATCACATCAATCAGCACTTTGCTTCAGGGCATAATAGAGGTGCCATCGGTCTTCGATGTCACTATCCACGGCCTGAAGACTGATAGCCGGAAGGTGCAGTCCGGTGACGCTTTTATTGCCCTGGCCGGGGCCCGAACGCCCGCAGAGCACTATATGGATCAGGCCATCAGCGCCGGCGCCACGGCTATTCTGCTTGATTCCGAGCGGGAGCGGGAGTGCCATGAGCGACACGGCGCGTTGATTGTGCCCGTGGTTGGTCTGCGCGCCCGTCTGGGCCGAATTGCTGATCGCTTCTTCGAGCATCCCTCGCGCCATCTGAGAGTGATCGGGGTTACCGGCACCAATGGCAAGACGTCGGTAACCCAGTACATCTCTCAGTTGTTACGGGAAACCGGCACGCCCTGCGGGCTTCTGGGTACTCTGGGTTATGGCATGCCGGGCAGCATTGAGTCGGCTACCCATACCACGCCGGATGTGGTCCAGGTAAACCGGGTGTTGAACCGCATCCGCAATGAAGGCGGACGGGCTGCTGTGATGGAGGTTTCGTCACACGCTCTGGACCAGGGCCGGGTAGATAACCTGACCATGACCGGTGCGGTGTTCACCAACCTCACGCGTGACCATCTGGATTATCACGGCTCCATGGAAGCCTATGGTGAGGCCAAGGCCAGGCTGTTCATGCGGGAAGAGCTGCACTTTTCAGTGATCAACTTTGACGATCCGTTTGGTCGGCAGCTTTACGGTCAGCTTGAGGGCCAGTGTGACCGGGTTCGTTACAGTCTGCATGAAGCCCAGACCGAACTCTGGTTGAAGGAGTTTACGCCAACGGCCTCAGGATTCAGGGCGAGGGTCGATGGGCAATGGGGCGAGTTTGATCTGAATGTCCCCCTGTTAGGGAGTTTTAACGCCAGCAATGTACTGGCGGCGCTGGCTACGGTTCTGACGCTTGGCGTTCCCGTCGAGCGGGCGGTTTCGGTTGCCAGGGAACTGTCGCCGCCTCCCGGGCGTCTTGAACGATTCACCGGCTCCACCGGTAAGCATGTGGTGGTGGACTATGCCCACACCCCGGATGCCCTGGCCAATGCCCTTGAAGCACTGCGGCCCCACACCCGGGGAAGGCTGATCTGCGTGTTCGGTTGCGGTGGCGACCGGGACCCCGGCAAGCGGCCGGAAATGGCGAAAGAGGCAGAAAAGCGGGCGGATTACGTCATCGTAACCGACGACAACCCGCGTACCGAGCAGCCTGAACGGATTGTCAGCGACATTGCTTCTGGTTTCACTCAGGCTGGTCGCTGGCAGGTGATTCACGACCGTGCTCAGGCAATTGCCGAGGCGGTGGGCATGGCCAATGAGAATGATCTGGTGCTGATTGCCGGTAAAGGCCATGAGGCCTATCAGGAGATCAACGGCCAGAAGTTGCCGTTCAGCGATGCCGAGCAGGTACGTCATCTATTGAACCTGAATGGAGGTGTGGCATGATGCGCGCCTTTTCGCTGGCGGAAGCTCGCGAGTGGCTTCAGGCCACTCTCGCAGGGCCGCGCACCGATGCCGGCGAACTCTGGTTTGATGGCGTGTCCACGGACACCCGGTCCGTTGGCGAAGGGCAGCTGTTTGTTGCCCTGCGCGGTGAGCGCTTTGATGGCCATGAATTCCTGGGCCAGGCCCTGAAACAGGGTGCCGTTGCCGCCGTTGTGGATACCGAGATCACCGACGTTGCCATTCCGCAACTGGTGGTTGGCGATACGGTGCAGGCACTGGCCGATCTGGCTAGCGGCAATCGTAGTGAAAGCACGGCCCGGCTGGTCGCGATTACCGGCAGCAGTGGCAAAACCACGGTGCGTGAAATGACCGGGGCAATTCTCGCCGGCATGGGGCCGACCCTGGTGACTGAAGGCAACCTGAATAATCACATCGGTGTGCCTCTGACCCTGTTTCGGCTGACGCCTGATCATCAGTTCGGAGCCATTGAGCTGGGTGCCAGTGGTCTTGGCGAAATCGCTCACACGGTGTCGATTACCCGGCCGCAGGTTGCGATTCTGACCAATGCAGGGCAGGCGCACCTGGAGGGCTTTGGCAGTTACCAGAATATTGTTCAGGCCAAAGGCGAGATTATTGATGGCGTGCCTGCAGATGGCGCCGTCGTGCTGAACCGGGACGATCCCGCCTTTGATCAGTGGCATGCCCGTGCGGGCCAACGGCGGGTGTTGGGCGTTTCCCGGATGGGGCACCTGGCCGCGGATTACCGCGCTGAAGCGATCACGGCCACTGATCAGGGGTTTGAATTCAGGGTGCTGGGGCCGGACAGCTGGCGCTGTCATCTGGTGCTGGGGTTGCCAGGTGAGCACAACATTACCAATGCTCTGCTGGCTCTCGCGGCCTGCAGGGAACTGGGTGCGACGGACCAGCAGGTTCAGTCCGGGCTCATGCAGGTACAAGCCGTGAAGGGCCGTCTCCAGGTGCTCAAACCGGCACCGGACCTGACCTTGATTGATGACAGTTACAACGCCAATCCGGCGTCTATGAAAGCGGCTCTGGACGTTCTGGCGTCGTACCCGGCGCCCCGGCTGGCGGTATTCGGCGCCATGGCAGAGCTGGGCGATGAGGCAGATGAGTTGCACCGGCAGGTGGGTGAACATGCCCGTGCCCGTGGAATCGAGAAGGTTATGGTGGTGGGAGCCGGGGGTAGCGGCTACGGCACCGGATTTGGTGACGAGACAGAGTTTTTCCCGAGTCATGAGCAGGCGGTGGACGCCATTGTGGCGGGCCGGAGTGGTGCTATGACGGTCCTGGTGAAAGGTTCTCGTAGTTCCGCCATGGATCGCGTGGTGGAGGGGATTCAGAAAAAGGTGAAGAACGCATGCTGCTCTGGCTGACAGAGATACTATCGCAATACTTTTCGTCGCTGACGGTGTTTCAGTACCTGACACTGCGGGCGATCCTGGGCACCCTCACGGCGCTGCTGATCTCGCTGGTGATCGGCCCGGTGATGATTCGCAAGCTGAGTCAGTACCAGATCGGCCAGGCTGTGCGTGATGACGGCCCCCAGACTCACCTGAGCAAGGCCGGCACGCCGACCATGGGCGGTGCCCTGATTCTGGTGGCCATCGCTATTTCCACCCTGCTGTGGGCAGATCTGACCAATCGTTATGTCTGGGTGGTATTGCTGGTTACCCTGCTGTTCGGTGCCATTGGCTGGGTGGATGACTACCGCAAGGTGGTGGAGCGCAATCCCCGGGGCCTGCCGGCACGCTGGAAATATTTCTGGCAGTCGGTGATCGGCGCCACGGCCGCTATCGTGCTTTATGTCACAGCGTCATTGCCCCAGGAAACCTCGCTCTATCTGCCGTTCCTGAAAAATGTCTCGCTCACCCTGGGACCGGTGTTGTTCATCCTGCTGACCTACTTCGTGATTGTCGGTAGCAGCAACGCGGTGAACCTGACAGACGGTCTCGATGGTCTGGCCATCATGCCGACCGTCATGGTGGCGGGAGCTCTGGCCATTTTTGCTTACCTCTCGGGCCATGCGCAGTTCGCCAATTACCTGCTGATTCCGCATCTGCCCGGAACCGGTGAGCTGATCATTTTCTGCGGAGCCCTGGTGGGCGCAGGGCTCGGGTTCCTGTGGTTCAACACCTACCCGGCTCAGGTATTCATGGGCGATGTCGGTGCCCTTGCCCTGGGAGCCGCCCTGGGCACAGTGGCTGTCATCGTCCGGCAGGAAATTGTGTTGTTCATCATGGGCGGCGTGTTCGTGATGGAAACCATTTCGGTGATTCTGCAGGTGGCCTCATTCCGGCTCACGGGCCGGCGGATTTTCCGGATGGCACCGCTGCACCATCATTTTGAATTGAAAGGCTGGCCCGAGCCGCGAGTTATTGTCCGGTTCTGGGTTGTCACTGTTGTTCTCGTTCTGATTGGCCTGGCCAGTCTGAAAATCCGATAGGAAACTGCTTCGGCTATGAGTGTCATTGTTTCGGATCGTCGCACGTTAATCGTAGGGCTCGGCAAGACCGGGCTTTCCTGCGTGCGTTACCTGTCCGGGCAGGGGCGTGAGATTGCCGTGGCCGATAGTCGTCTTCAGCCGCCGGGGCTGGACGAACTGAAGGCCGGTTGGCCGGATGTCCCGGTTTATCTGGGCGACTTCGATGAGGCTCTGTTTGCTGGCTTCAATGAGCTGGTGGTAAGCCCTGGAATCAGTATTGCAGAGCCGGCGATTGCCGGTGCGGCGGCCCGGGGCGCCCGGATTCGCGGCGACATCGATCTGTTTGCCGATGCGGCCGATGCGCCGATCATCGCCATCACCGGCTCTAACGGCAAAACCACAGTAACAACCCTGGTTGGGGAAATGGCACGGGCAGCGGGCCGCAATGTGCAGGTGGGCGGCAATATCGGTACGCCCGCGCTGGATTTGCTGGAGCAGGGTGCGGATCTCTATGTACTGGAGCTGTCGAGTTTTCAGCTGGAGACCACCGAAGAACTCGGGGCGCTGGCGGCCACTGTGTTGAATGTCAGCGATGATCACATGGACCGGTACCCGGACAAGATGGCGTATTTCCAGGCCAAACAACGGATCTACCGAGGCTGCAAAAATGCCATCGTGAACCTCGACGATGCCCTGAGCACGCCCATGGCTCGGGATACCCTGAGGTTTCTGTGTTTTGGCTTCAACCGCGTGAATCCGGAGACCTTCAGTACCCGGGATGATGACGAGGGCACCTGGATTACCTGGGGCCTGGAAAATCTGTTGCTGGCCAGTGAACTCCAGTTGATGGGGCGGCATAACATCAGCAACGTGATGGCGGCCCTGGCCCTGGGATACGCGGCCGGCCTGGCCATGGAGCCCATGCTGGAGGTCGCTCGCCGTTTCCGGGGGCTGCCTCATCGCTGTGAATTTGTCCGCAACCTGGATGGCGTGGATTACATCAACGATTCCAAAGGCACCAATGTTGGTGCCACGGCCGCGGCCATTGAAAGCCTGGTGCCGGATTCAGGCAAGGTGATCCTGATCGCTGGCGGAGATGGTAAAGGGGCGGATTTCCAGCCGCTCGCGGAGCCGGTGGCCGCATGCTGTCGCGCGTTGGTACTGATTGGCCGGGATGCCGGCAAGATTTCCCGGGCGGTCGGTGCGTCGGTGCCACAGCATCGCGCAACCTCCCTGCAGGAGGCAGTCAGGCTTGCCCGCCAGGCGGCTGAGCCAGGCGATCGGGTGCTGTTGTCTCCAGCCTGTGCCAGTTTTGACATGTTCCGGGATTACAACGATCGCGGAGAACAGTTCCGCACCTTGGTGGAGGGGCTGTGATGCAGGCAGGCGTCAGCGTTCCTCATTATCAGGGTATGGCGGGTGAGCTGCAGCCGCTGCCGGTGCTGATTATTACCTCCGTGGCCTTGCTGGTGACCGGTGTAGTGATGATTTCGTCAGCGTCGATGGACATGGCGGCCGCCACGTTGGGCAACAGTTACCACTACGTTATTCGCCAGATTCTGTTCGCCGGTCTTGGCTGTGCCACGGCTCTTGTTGCTGTCAACGTGCCGATATCCTGGTGGGAGCGCAGCGGATGGCTGCTGCTGGGGATTGGCCTTCTGGTATTGGTGCTGGTACTGACGCCGCTCGGCCGCACGGTTAATGGTTCTACCCGGTGGATTCCCATGGGGCTGTTCAATGTTCAGGTGTCTGAAGTCGCCAAGCTCTGCCTCATCGCCTACCTGGCCGGTTATGTGGTCCGTCGTCGGGAAGAACTGCTCCATACCTGGCCAGGCTTCCTGAAACCCCTGGGGGTTTTGGGCGTGGCATCGGTGCTGCTGGTTATCCAGCCCGACTTCGGCGCAACGGTGGTGCTGGTGACGGCAGCGGCCGGCATGATTTTTCTCAGTGGCGTGAGGCTTAGCCGGTTCATGCCGTTGATTGGCGTACTGGCGGCGCTGGGTACGACTCTGGTGGTCACCCAGCCGTATCGATTGAAGCGGGTGGTCAGCTATCTCGACCCCTGGAAAGACCAGTTCGACAGTGGTTATCAGCTCACTCAGTCACTGATTGCCTTTGGTCGAGGCGAGTGGGTGGGCGTTGGCCTGGGGAACTCAGTGCAGAAACTGTTCTTCCTGCCAGAGGCCCATACGGACTTTATCTACGCGATTATTGCCGAGGAGTTCGGCCTGCTCGGAGCACTGGTGGTGCTGGGCCTGTTTGCCGCGCTGGTGGTCAGTGGCCTGGTGATTGCCCGGCGTGCGGAGAAAGCCGGTATGGCGTTCGGCGCCTGTTTCAGCTACGGCATCACGCTACTGATCGGGTTGCAGGCGGGCATCAACATGGCAGTGAGTACAGGGCTGTTGCCAACCAAAGGCTTGACCCTGCCTCTGGTCAGTTATGGCGGCTCCAGCCTGATGGTTACCTGCATTGGTATCGCCGTTATCGCCCGGGTAGAGCTGGAGCGTCAGGATAGGGCCAGGGTGGCATCGGAAACAAAGGGCAACCGGAACAAAGGAGGAGCGGTGTATGACTGATTCACCTCGCCGTCGCTTCCTGATGATGGCCGGTGGCACTGGCGGCCATGTGTTTCCTGCATTGGCTACGGCTCGCGCGTTGCAACAACGGGGGCACGAGGTGCACTGGCTCGGGGCCAGCGGCGGCATGGAAGAGCGGCTGATTGGCGACACCGATATTCCGCTGTCGCTCATTCACATTTCCGGCCTGCGCGGTAAAGGCAAGCTGGCGCTTCTGCTGGCGCCGTTCCGGTTGATGCGGGCTCTGGGCGAAGCCTACACCCATTTGCGCCGGATCCGCCCCGACTGCGTGGTGGGTATGGGCGGTTTTGTCACCGGGCCGGGGGGCATTGCCGCCTGGCTGATGCGCAAGCCTCTGGTGATTCATGAACAGAATGCCATCGCCGGGATGACCAACCGCTGGCTCACACGTTTTTCCGAAACCGTGCTGGAAGCGTTTCCTGGCAGTTTCGGTGACCAGACGGTTACCCGTTGTACTGGCAATCCGGTGCGGGGCGAAGTGGCTACGATGGACGCCCCCGAACAACGGTTGGCGGGCCGTAGCGGCAAGCTCCGGGTGTTGGTTATTGGTGGCAGTCTGGGAGCCCAGGTGTTCAATCAGCAACTGCCGCAGGCGCTGGCACTGATGCCGGAGGCAGATCGTCCGGAAGTGCGGCACCAGTGTGGCGAGAAAAATCTTGAGGCAGCCCAGGCGGCCTACGAAGAAGCCGGAGTAAACGCCACTGTTGAGCCCTTTATCCGCGATATGGCGGAGGCCTACGGCTGGGCTGATCTGGTGATCTGTCGTGCCGGTGCGCTGACGGTGTCTGAACTCTGTGCGGCCGGAATTGGCGCGATTTTGGTGCCATTCCCCCACGCGGTCGATGACCACCAGACCCGTAACGGCCAGCACATGGTGAAAGCCGGGGCGGCCATCCTGGTTCCACAGCCCAGGCTGACCCCGGAGGTGCTGGCGGAAACCCTGAAGGATCTGGCAACAGATCGAAAACGAATTCTGACCATGGCGAAGGCCGCCCGCTCGCTGGCCCGTCCCGATGCAACGGAGAGAGTCGTGAATTACTGTCTGGAGGCCGCCAATGGCTGATGCAAACAATCCGCCGCTGGTCTATCAGGTGCCGGAAATGCGCCGGATCCGCCGCATCCATTTTGTCGGGATCGGTGGTGCTGGTATGAGTGGTATCGCCGAAGTCCTGAAGAACCAGGGCTATGACGTATCTGGTTCTGATATTCGGGACAGTGCTGTTACCGCGCGCCTGCGGGCAATGGATGTGGACGTGTACATTGGTCATCGTGCCGAAAACACCGATCAGGCCGATGTGGTGGTAGTGTCTTCTGCCGTTGCCGGCGACAACCCGGAAGTGGTGTCTGCCCGTGAACGGCGGGTACCGATTGTGCCCCGGGCCGAGATGTTGGCGGAGATCATGCGCTATCGCCACGGTATCGCTGTGGCTGGTACTCACGGCAAGACTACAACCACCAGCCTGATTGCCTCCGTGTTGGGCGAAGCCGGACTGGACCCCACCTTTGTGATTGGTGGCAAGCTCAACAGCGCCGGAACCAATGCCCAGTTGGGCGGTTCCCGTTATCTGGTGGCTGAAGCCGACGAAAGTGATGCGTCGTTTCTGCATCTGACACCGGTTATCTCCGTGGTCACCAACATTGAAGCTGACCACATGGACACCTACGGCGGGGATGTCGAAAAGCTCAAGCAGACCTTTGTGGACTTCCTGCACAACCTGCCGTTCTACGGTGTTGCGGTGATGTGCGTAGACGACGACTACGTTCAGGAAATCATTCCGCGCATATCCCGGGCCATTATCACTTATGGCATCGACAATCCTGATGCTGATTACCGGGCGGAGAACATTACCTCCGATGGTCTGAAAACCCGGTTCCTGGTGCGTCGTCCTGGTGGTCGGCCGGATCTCCAGGTGGAACTGAAAATGCCTGGCCGTCACAACGTTCTGAACGCCCTGGCAACGATTGCGGTGGCGACCGATGAAGGGGTGGATGACCAGGCCATCTGCCGCGGGCTGGCTGGATTTGCCGGTGTTGGTCGACGGTTCCAGGTGTACGGCGAGTACCGGACCCCGAAAGCAGCAGCGACGCTGGTGGACGACTACGGCCACCATCCCACCGAGGTGGAGGCCGTCATCCGCGCTGCCCGTGAAGCCTGGCCCCAGCGCCGCATCGTGATGCTGTATCAGCCACACCGATACACCCGGACCCGGGATCTATATGAGGATTTCGTGCGGGTATTGTCCGAAGTGGATGGGCTGTTGCTGATGGATGTGTATTCCGCCGGTGAGCCGGCTATTCCGGGAGCAGACGGGCGGGCTTTGTGCCGGAGCATCCGGCAGCGGGGCAAGGTAGAACCCGTGTTCGTTGAAGATAACCGTGAAATCGAGAGTCTGCTGGCCAATGTGCTGCAGGATGGCGATCTGTTGATCACCCAGGGGGCCGGCGATATCGGTGGCGTAGCAGCAAGGCTGGCAGCAGCAGGAGTCAAGGCAAGTGAGTGATCTGACCCACAACGACATTCAGCCGTATCAGGCACCCCCCGAACTGGTTCGGGCACTGGGGCGCGTGGCTGTGTTCATGGGGGGCGATTCCGCCGAGCGGGAAGTATCCCTGAAAAGTGGCAAAGCCGTGCTGGCAGCGCTGCAATCGGCGGGTATTGATGCGGTTGGCCGGGACATTCGGGGCTGTCTGCTGCGGACCGTGGACGAACCCGATTTCGATCGCGTGTTCATTGCCCTTCATGGCCGTGGTGGCGAAGACGGGACCCTTCAGGCGATCCTTGGGCAGGCAGGCATTCCCTATACCGGCAGTGAAGTGCTGGCATCGGCACTGGCCATGGACAAATTGCGCACCAAGTATGTGTTCGAAGGTTGTGGGCTGCCTACGCCGGCATTTCGTGCCATGACCTCCGTGAGCGAGGCCGAGGACATTGTGACCGCACTGGGGGCGCCCCTGAGTGTGAAACCGGCCCACGAAGGTTCGAGTATCGGTATCCGTAAAGTGAGCAGCGCGGCAGAGCTGGCTGAAGCCTATGAGGCGGCAGCCCGGCTGGATGATCTGGTGCTGGTAGAGCAGTGGATCGAAGGGCCGGAGTTTACCGTCAGCCTGCTACAGGACAAAGCGTTACCGGCGATTGGCCTGAGCACGGATCACGCCTTTTACGACTATGACGCCAAATACCTGGCCGACGATACCCGATACCGGATTCCCTGTGGTCTGGCACCGGATGACGAATTGAGGCTGCAGCATCTGGCCCTCGATGCCTTCCGGGTGGTGGGCTGTCGCACCTGGGGACGGGTCGACATCATGCAGGATCGGGACGGCGAGTTCTGGTTGCTTGAGGTGAACACCGTGCCCGGTATGACCGACCACAGTCTGGTGCCCATGGCTGCAAAGGCAGCCGGGATCAGTTTTGAAGAGCTGGTGGTGAGGATTCTCCGGGACACGCTGACGGAGGGCATCGATGCTTGAGACGCTGCTGATCCGGAGCAGGGCCGTACCGCCCGAACCGCCACGTCGACGGGGGGCAACCTCCGTTGGGCCTGAGCGGGACCGGTTTGGTGTGTTGAAAGCAGTGCTGTCGGCCGTACCCTGGTTGCAGGTTGGTCTCGGTGCAACGGTGGTACTTCTCGCCGCCATGGTGCCCTGGGCAACAGACCGGATGCTGACCGCCATGGATCAACAGATCCTGGCAGTGGATGTACGGGGCGAATTTGTTGGTGACAGTCGTACTGCCATTGAGCGAGCGGCCGGCGCCTGGATTGGCAAGAGCTATTTCGCCACCGATCTGGCTGACATCAAGGCGGAGCTGGAACGGCGCCCCTGGGTGGCGTCGGCGGCGATAAAACGAGTCTGGCCGGGCCGCCTTGAAATCGACATTCGGGAAAAGAAGCCATTGGCCTACTGGACCGATGGCCGTCTGGTGAGCCGTTCCGGCGAACTGTTCTCGCCGCCGAATCCGGAGGTGGCCGGAAAACTGCCCCGTTTGGCAGGGCCGGATGAGCGAGTCAGGGACGTGATCGGTATGGCCCGAACCATGAGCGAGCAGTTGGTTGGTTACGGCCTGGGCTTTGCCGGACTGGCGCTGGAGCAACGTGGCGCCTGGACCCTGACCCTCAGTAATGGCATCGAAGTGGTGCTGGGGCGGGATCAGGTAGAACAACGGTTTGAGCGCTTTATCACCGTTTATGAGAACCGTCTGGCCTCGCGTGTTGATGAGGTCAGCCGGATAGATGTCCGCTACTCGAACGGGGTGGCGGTGCAGTGGAAGGCGGATGTGGCTCAGGCCGCTCCGAAATCCTGATAACGATTACTACGAACCTGGGGTTTGGTGAAACACATGTCATCGGTTGAAACGGAAAACATGATTGTCGGCCTGGATATTGGAACCTCCAAGGTGGTGGCGATAGTCGGCAAGCGCAAGATGGATGGAACCATCGAAGTGGTCGGTATCGGCTCACACCCGTCCCGGGGGCTCAAGCGCGGCGTTGTGGTGAACATTGAAACCACGGTACAGGCCATCCAGCGCGCGGTCGAAGAGGCCGAGCTGATGGCAGGTTGTCGCATCCATTCGGTGTACGCCGGTATTGCCGGCAGCCACATCAAGAGCCTGAATTCCCACGGCATCGTGGCGATCCGGGACCGGGAAGTCACCCAGGCGGATATTGACCGGGTGATTGACGCTGCCCAGGCGGTGGCGATTCCGGCAGACCAGAAGATCCTGCACATCCTGCCTCAGGAGTTCGTCATTGATAACCAGGAAGGTATCAAGGAACCGATGGGGATGTCCGGTGTGCGGCTGGAGGCCAAGGTGCACCTGGTGACCTGTGCCGTGAATGCGGCCCAGAACATCGAAAAGTGTGTCAAACGCTGTGGCCTCGAAGTGGACGACATCATTCTGGAGCAACTGGCTTCCAGCCACGCCATCCTCACCGAGGATGAAAAGGAGCTGGGTGTCTGTGTGGTGGATGTCGGTGGTGGCACAACCGACATTGCGGTGTTCACTGGCGGGGCCATTCGCCATACCGCGGTCATCCCGATCGCCGGTGATCAGGTGACCAACGACATTGCCATGGCGTTGCGCACGCCCACCCAGAATGCCGAAGAGATCAAGATCAAGTACGCCTGTGCCCTGACCCAGCTGGCGGGCGCTGAGGAAACCATCAAAGTACCCAGCGTGGGAGACCGGGCTCCGCGGGATCTTTCGCGCCAGGCTCTGGCTGAGGTCGTTGAGCCCCGCTATGAGGAGCTGTTCACGCTGGTGCAGTCTGAGTTACGCCGGTCCGGGTTCGAGGATCTGATCCCGGCAGGCATCGTGATTACAGGCGGCTCGTCCACCATGGAAGGGGTGGTGGAGCTGGCCGAAGAAATCTTCCACATGCCGGTAAGGCTGGCCTGTCCGCAGGCGGTTTCCGGCATGACGGAAGTGGTCAACAACCCGATATACGCCACCGGCGTGGGATTGTTGATCCATGGCTTCCGGCAAATGGATCTTGGCCGGGCGCCGGTGCTCAAGGGGGAGGAGGCTCCCTCGCTGGTTGAGCGCATGAAAGCCTGGTTCACCGGTCATTTCTGACGGTGTTCCGGTTGCAGTACACGAAGGTCTCTCGAAAAAAACACAACGATTGAAGCAACCGGCCTGGAAAGGCCGGACACAGCACGAAGGAGTAGGGGAAATGTTTGAACTCGTTGATAATGTTCAGCAGAACGCAGTTATCAAGGTCGTCGGTGTTGGCGGTGGCGGTGGCAACGCCGTTCGTCACATGCTCAACAGCGACGTGGAAGGCGTTGAATTTATCTGCGCCAACACAGATGCCCAGGCCCTGAAGGACCTGGACGCACGCCAGATCATCCAGCTGGGTGGCAACATCACCAAGGGCCTGGGTGCCGGCGCCAATCCGGAAGTTGGTCGCCAGTCTGCACTGGAAGACCGTGACCGTATTGCCGAAGCTCTGAGCGGCTCCGATATGGTGTTCATCACCGCCGGCATGGGTGGCGGTACCGGCACCGGAGCAGCCCCCGTGGTTGCTGAAGTTGCCCGTGAGCTGGGTATCCTGACGGTTGCGGTGGTTACCAAGCCGTTCCAGTTTGAAGGCGGCAAGCGCATGAGCGTGGCTGAAGCCGGTCTGAAGGAACTGGAAGAGAGCGTTGACTCCCTGATTACCATTCCCAATGAAAAGCTGCTGGCAGTCATGGGCAAGAAAACCAGCCTGCTGGATGCCTTTGCCTCCGCCAATGATGTGTTGCTGGGTGCGGTTCAGGGCATTGCCGACCTGATTACCCGCAACGGTATGATCAACGTCGACTTTGCCGACGTGAAAACGGTTATGTCCGAGATGGGCATGGCGATGATGGGTACCGGTCGCGCCACCGGCGAGAATCGTGCCCGTGAAGCCGCAGAAGCCGCGGTTCGCAGCCCGCTGCTCGAAGACATCAACCTGCAGGGTGCCAAGGGGATTCTGGTCAATATCACTGCTGGTATGGACCTGAATCTGGGCGAGTTCTCCGAAGTTGGCGATATTGTGCGCGAATTCGCGTCCGATTCTGCCACTGTGGTTGTCGGCACCGTGATCGATCCGGAAATGACCGACGAGCTCAAGGTCACCGTTGTGGCGACTGGCCTGGGTGGCGAGCGCGAGAAGCCGACCAAGGTGGTGGACAACACCCGTACCCTGGATGGCAAGACCGACTACAACCAGCTGGACCGTCCGGCCGTGTTGCGTCGTCGAGCGGTAGCCCAGGGTAATGTGGCGTTGGATCAGAGCAAAGAAAGCGAAGAGCAGGGCGTGGACTATCTCGATATTCCCGCATTCCTTCGCCGGCAGGCTGATTGATAATCTGTCTCAATCGTGGCAGGGCTGGCTTTACTGTGAAACGGAAGGCATAAGCTTTCGCCTAAGTTGAGCTGATAAACCATAGCTCATGGCTATTGCAAGATTTAAGTAAAGTCATGTTGGTTAAATGGTACTCAGTCTTGAATTCTGATATTCTCCGGGCAGTTTTTTGCTCAGAATATCGACTTTTTGTGACGGAATAATGAACCGATGATCAGACAACGGACACTCAAAAACACCATCCGCGCGACCGGTGTTGGCCTGCATTCCGGGGAAAAGGTTTACCTGACCCTGAAGCCAGCACCCGTCGATACGGGGATCATCTTCCGCCGCACGGACCTTGACCCGATGGTCGAAATCCGTGCCTGTGCGGAGAATGTGGGTGAGACCATGCTGTCCACGACGCTGGTAAAAGACGGTGTCCGTGTGGCGACAGTAGAGCATCTGCTCTCTGCCATGGCTGGTCTCGGCATCGACAACTGTTTTGTCGAACTCAGTGCCGCAGAAGTGCCGATCATGGATGGCTCTGCCGGGCCGTTTGTGTTCCTGCTTCAGTCTGCCGGAATCTCCGAGCAGGAAGCGGCCAAGCGTTTTATCCGCATCAAGCGCGAAGTCACTGTGGAAGAGGGCGACAAGAAAGCCACCTTCCTGCCGTTTGAAGGCTTTAAGGTGAGCTTCGGGATTGATTTCGACCACCCGGTCTTCAAGGGTCGTGCCCAGACAGCGACTGTGGACTTTTCCAGCACCTCCTTCGTGAAGGAAGTGTCCCGCGCCAGAACCTTCGGGTTCATGCGTGATATTGAAAAGCTGCGGGCGATGAACCTGGCGCTGGGTGGCAGTGTGGATAACGCGATTGTGGTGGACGACTACAAGATCCTCAATGAGGACGGTCTTCGCTACGATGACGAGTTCGTCAAGCACAAGGTACTGGATGCCATCGGCGATCTTTACCTGTTGGGCAACAGCCTGATTGGTGAATTCCGTGGTATCAAATCAGGTCACGACCTGAACAACAAGCTGCTGCGCAAGCTCAGGGCAGAAGAAGATGCATGGGAAGTAGTGACCTTCGATGATGAAGCCACTGCACCTATCTCTTACATGAAACCTGTGCTGGCGGTGGGTTAAGGCCGGACGCCTTAATCCCGGACGTGGCTGGCGAGTTTTTCGAGAACCTCGCGTAGAGCTTTATCCTTCGTGTGCCCGGCTTCCTCCTGGAGGAGCCGGGCATTTTCTTTGCTGAGCGGCTCTTTTACCGGTTTGCGTTGGCTGGCGAATCTGGGTGGGCTGACCTTGATTCTGACCTTCCAGACGTAGCGGAACAGTTCATTCTCCCTCAGCGCCGACATGATCTCGTGCTGGCGAAAGCGCAGCCGAGTGGCTTTACTGGCGTTATCAGTGGACAGCACCAGTTCACCCTCCCGACAGCTGACAAATCGAGTACCCTCGGACAGTTCTGCGGGAATGGCCGCCAGTACCAGTTGTTCTGCCTGAAGGTGTAACTCGGCTTTGGACATCAGCTCTTTGAGCGTGTTGTTGCCTGCCGGCCCTTTGCCGAAGATCATTTTCTGATCATTTTTTTCCGTCATGGTCGCTTTTTTCTCGACGAGCCTGTTTACGATTGGTTACACTTCGGCACGCTTTGTGCGTAGCGCCATTATGACTCTCGTTTTACATTGTCGTGAGTGAGAGTGTCTACCGGGCGCTGCGATTATTCAGTACGTAGTTGTTGCCAAGGATAGCAGACCCGCTCGGAATATTTCCGGGTCGCAGCACTACAGGGATACGGTTGCGGCTCAACAATGAAACCGAAAGACGATATGAACGTAATTTTCGTAGGCAAACGCCACGGCCAGTCCAGGGCAATACCGCTGAATGGGCCGCTGTTGTGTGGCCTGGTCTTTCTGGTGTTGGCCACGCTGGCGGCAGCCGGATGGGCTGGCTACCAGGTGGCGGTCAGCCAGTTTGAAGCCCGGGAGCCGACCGAGTCTGAGCTTGTGGCCGGCTGGAAAGAAAAGCTGGAAGATCAGAAGAACGAAGTCGCTCAGGTTCGTGAGAATGTTCAGCAACAGATTGATGCGCTGACCCTGCGGCTGGGCCAGATCCAGGGCCGTCTTCTGCGCCTGGATGCGCTCGGCCAGCGATTCGTGGAAACGGGCATGGTCGCCAGCGATGAATTCAATTTTGACAAGCCGGCGGCGGTTGGTGGCCCCGAAGAGGATGCGCTACCCGGGGATTCTTACACGGCTCCCGAGCTGACAGACATGATCAATCAGCTGGAACAGCAGATCAACGATCGTGAAAAGCAGCTGCGCCTGCTCGATAAAGTGGCTTCCCGAAAAAAACTGGAAGATGAGCTCTATGTGCAGGGGCGGCCGATCACCTGGGGCTGGCTCTCGTCCAAATACGGTTACCGCTCAGACCCTTTTACCGGAAAACGTACCTGGCATGCCGGTGTTGATCTGGCCGGCAAGGAAGGCAGCGACATTATTGCCGTGGCCGCCGGTGTTGTAACCTGGGCAGACGAGCGCTATGGCTACGGAAACCTGGTTGAAATCGACCACGGTGATGGCCTGGTTACCCGCTATGCCCATGCCAAGACTATCAAGGTCAGTGTAGGGGATGTGGTTCAGAAAGGTCAGGTGGTTGCGCTGATGGGCAGCACCGGTCGTTCTACTGGTCCCCACGTTCATTTCGAAGTTATCCGCAATGGTAAATCCGAAAATCCGGTGAAATACATCCAGCGTGCAAGCCGCTGATTCCATTCCCGTGAACCCCGCCTTTTGTCCTGTCGCCAAATAAGGTTAGAATGCCGGCTTCCTCCGTTTAACTGAAGAAGCAGTGGTCTATGTTCACAAAGCTTGCAACCAAGATGTTCGGCAGTAAGAACGCCAGAGAAATCAAGAGGATGCGCAAAGTTGTCACGCGCATCAACGAACTTGAAGAACAGTTTGGCGCGTTGTCTGACACCGAGTTGCAAGGCAAGACTGCTGAGTTCCGGCGCAGGCTTGATGAAGGCGAAGCGCTGGACAGCCTGCTGCCGGAAGTCTTTGCCACGGTGCGGGAGGCCAGCCGCCGGGTGCTGGGCATGCGCCACTACGATGTCCAGCTCATCGGGGGCATGACCCTGCACGAGGGCCGAATCGCCGAAATGAAGACCGGTGAAGGTAAAACCCTGGTGGCAACCGCCGCAGTCTACCTGAATGCGCTTCCCGGCAAAGGCGTGCACGTCGTAACCGTGAACGATTACCTGGCCCGCCGTGATGCCGAGTGGATGGGCAAACTGTACCGCTTCCTCGGCATGCAGGTGGGGGTAGTGGCGTCTGGCCAGCCACAGGAAGAAAAGCGTGCCGCCTACCAGGCCGATATCACCTACGGTACCAATAACGAGTTCGGTTTCGACTACCTGCGCGACAACATGGCCTTCAGTATTGAGGACAAGGTTCAGCGCGGTCTCCACTTTGCCATTGTTGATGAAGTGGATTCCATCTTGATCGACGAGGCCCGTACCCCGCTCATTATTTCCGGCGCTGCCGAGGACTCCTCCAAGCTGTATCAGGCCGTCAATGCTCTGGTGCCGAGTCTTGAGAAGGGCGAGGTCAGTGAGGAAGGTGAATCCTCCGGTGACTTTACCATTGACGAGAAATCGCGCCAGGTTGAACTGACCGAAGCCGGTCACGAGAAGGTCGAAGATCTGCTGCTTGGCCAGGGCCTGCTGAAAGAGGGCGAAAGCCTGTATTCGGCTGCCAATCTGAGCCTGCTGCACCATGTACACTCGGCACTCCGTGCCCACCACCTGTTCCAGAAAGACGTGGATTACATTGTTCAGGGCGGTCAGGTGGTGATCGTAGACGAACACACCGGCCGGACCATGCCCGGTCGCCGGTGGAGCGAAGGTTTGCATCAGGCGATTGAAGCAAAAGAAGGGCTCAAGATTCAGGCCGAAAGCCAGACGCTGGCGTCGACCACCTTCCAGAACTATTTCCGTCTGTACGACAAGCTGGCCGGTATGACCGGTACGGCGGATACCGAGGCCTTCGAATTCCGCCAGATCTACGGCCTGGACGTGGTGGTGATTCCGCCGAATAAACCGATCCAGCGGATTGATTACAACGACCTGGTGTACCTGACCCAGGAAGAGAAATTCCACGCCATTATCGATGAAATCAAGGATGTGACCGCAGAAGGGCGGCCTATTCTGGTGGGTACGGCGTCCATCGAGGCCTCCGAGCTTCTGTCCATGCTGCTGAAGAAGGCGCGGATTGACCACAAGATCCTGAACGCCAAACAGCACGAATCCGAAGCCCTGATTATTGCCCAGGCCGGGCGGCCGGGTGCGGTTACCATTGCCACCAACATGGCGGGTAGGGGTACCGATATTGTCCTCGGTGGTAACTGGGAATATGAAGTCGCAGCCCTGGATAATCCCTCGGAAGAGGAAGTGGCTCGCATGAAGGCGGAGTGGACTGAGCGCCACAACCAGGTACTGGACGCCGGCGGCCTGCACATCATCGGTACCGAGCGCCACGAATCCCGCCGGATTGATAACCAGCTCCGCGGTCGTGCCGGTCGCCAGGGCGATCCGGGTTCCTCCCGATTCTTCCTGTCGCTGGAAGACAACCTGATGCGGATCTTTGCGCCGGAGCGCGTGAAGAATCTGATGCAGGCCATGGGCATGAAGAAAGGTGAAGCCATCGAGCACCGGATGGTCACCAATGCCATTGAAAAGTCGCAGCGCAAGGTCGAAGGCCGCAACTTCGATATGCGTAAAACGCTGCTTGAATACGACGATGTGGCCAATGATCAGCGTACGGTCATCTACGAGCAGCGTAACGAGGTGATGGCGTCCAACGACATTTCCGAGATGATCGATACCATCCGCGAAGACGTGGTGGATTCGGTGGTCAGTGAGTTTATTCCTCCGCAAAGCATGCCCGAGCAGTGGGATGTGCAGGGGCTGGAGGCTCAGCTGCAGTCCGAGATGGCAATTGAGCTGCCCATCCAGCAGTGGCTGAAGGACGACAACAAGCTGTATGAAGATAATCTTCGCCAGAAGATTCTTGATGCCATTGTGGCTGAGTACAAGGCCAAGGAAGAAGTGGCCGGTGCCGAGGCCATGCGCAAGTTCGAGAAGCAGGTGTTCCTGCAGGTGCTCGATACCCTGTGGAAGGAGCACTTGTCCAACATGGATCACCTGCGCCGGGGTATCCATCTGCGTGGCTACGCTCAGAAGAACCCGAAGCAGGAATACAAGCGCGAGGCGTTTAACCTGTTCGAAACCATGCTCGATACCATGAAGCGTGACGTTACCCGGGTGCTGTGCCACGTGCGGGTTCAGAGCCAGGAAGAAATGGCGGAAATCGAGCGTCGACGCAAGGAAGAGCTGGAGCGGGAAATGGCGCGCGCCAAACTCCGCCATGAGCAGGCCAGTGCCGCTCAGGCAGAAGGTGAGGGTGACAGTGGCCAGCAGGGCCAGCAGGCAACCCCGGAGACCTTTGTCCGCCAGGAGCGCAAGGTCGGCCGTAACGAGCCCTGCCCCTGCGGGTCTGGCAAAAAGTACAAGCAATGCTGCGGAAAGGTGAGCTGATCAGCCACCGAGTACCCGGAAACCAGAACCCGCAATTCGCCAGTGCGCTGGCGCTTGCGGGTTCTGTCGTTTGAAGATCAGGAAAAATCAAGGAGACAGGCATGGCGGTAGGTCCCGGAACCTTACCCGATTTCTTCCCGGTGGCGGGAATCAAGCTGGGCATTGCCAGTGCCGGGATCAAGAAGCCCGGCAGAAAAGACATAGTGGTGTTTGAGCTGGCGCCGGAAACCCGGGTAGCGGGCATTTTTACCCGCAACCAGTTCTGTGCGGCCCCAGTGGTCCTCAGCCGCCGCCATCTGTCCCAAGATGCTCCTCGCTATCTGCTGATCAATACCGGCAATGCCAACGCCGGTACCGGCGAACGGGGCCTGGCGGACGCCACGGCCTGCTGCGAGGCGCTGGCGAAAGAGGTGGGCATTTCTGCCAGCCAGGTACTGCCATTCTCTACCGGGGTGATTGGTGAGCCACTGCCGGTTGCCAAGATCGTCAGTGCGCTGCCAGAGGCCCTGGCCGACACCCGGGAAGACCGCTGGGCAGAGGCGGCATCGGGAATCATGACCACCGATACCCGCCCTAAGGGCGCGTCGCGGCAGGTGGATCTGGATGGCCACCGGGTGACCATTTCCGGAATCAGCAAGGGCGCGGGTATGATTCGCCCCAACATGGCCACCATGCTCGGCTTTATCGCCACCGATGCCCGTCTGGCGCCGGAGGTTTTGCAAACGCTGGCTTCTGAGCTCGGCGAGAAGTCGTTTAACCGCATTACCATTGATGGCGACACCTCCACCAATGATGCCTGCATGCTGATGGCCAGCGGCCAGTATGGCGGGCCTGAAATTACCGCCGACAGCCCGCTGTTGCCGGTATTGCGGGCGGCCCTTCAGGAGGTGTACCTGGAGCTGGCCCACGCCATTGTCCGGGATGGCGAGGGCGCCACCAAATTTGTGACCATCGATGTCAGTGGCGCAGCCGACCAGCAAGAAGCGCTGGATGTGGCCTACACCGTGGCGCACTCCCCACTGGTGAAAACAGCCCTGTTCGCATCAGACCCGAACTGGGGACGTATCCTGGCGGCCGTTGGCCGTGCCGGTGTGGAGAATCTGGATCTGAACGCCCTGGAAATCTACCTGGGCGATGTCTGCCTGGTGCGCAACGGTGGCCGTGCCGACGACTACTCCGAGGCTCGGGGCCAGGCGGTGATGGATCAGGAAGAGATCACCATTGCCATTGATCTGAAGCGGGGCAATGTCCGGGAAACAGTCTGGACCTGTGATTTTTCCCATGATTACGTGACCATCAATGCCGAATATCGTACCTGAGACCGCCGACGGCATTTCGGCTAGCCATAAGACCGTTCATGTGGCAGTGGGCGTGATCATTCGGGATGGCCGTGTCCTGATTGCAAGGCGCCCGGATACAGCCCATCAGGGCGGTTTGCTGGAGTTCCCGGGCGGCAAGGTCGAGCCCGGAGAAACCGTCCAACAGGCTCTGTGTCGGGAGATCGCCGAGGAGACCGGGCTGGTGCTGTCTGAAGACAGTCTGGAGCCGCTGATTGGCATACGCCATGACTACGGCGACAAATGTGTGTTTCTTGATGTCTGGTCGAGCCACTCGGCTCAGGGCGAGCCGGAGGGCAAAGAAGGTCAGCCGGTCAGATGGTTGGCTCCGGATGCGCTCAAGGACGAAGAGTTTCCCGCCGCCAACCGGCCCATCATCAGGGCGCTGCGATTGCCCCACCGACTTCCGATTACCGGAACGATTGAGGATGTGCCGGCAGGCCTGGCCAGACTCGGCGCCGCTCTCGACCGGGGGCAGCCGGATTCACTGGTGGTGTTACGCGCTCCGACACTCTCCGGGGCGGCGTACCTGGAGCTGGCAGCAGCGGCTCTGGGCGTGTGCCGGGAAAGGGGCGTCGGGTTGATTCTGCATGGGGCGGCAGACCTGTGTCGGACAGTGTCAGAAGCCCAAGGCGTTCATCTGCCCTGGCGCGAGGCGCAGAGGCATTCAGAGCGACCTGTCAGCGACGATTGCTGGCTGGGTGTGTCTTGCCATAGTGCTGAGCAATTGCGCCACGCAGAGCGCCTGGGGGCGGATTACGTGGTCCTGGGTAATGTGCTGGAGACGCCCAGCCATCCGGGCCAGTGTGGAATTGGGTGGGCTGCTTTCCAGGCGTTGGCAGCGACGGCAAAGGTGCCGGTATACGGTATCGGAGGTCTGGGGCCTGAGCACCAGTCCCGGGCCCGCGCGCTTGGTGGCCAGGGCGTGGCTGGTATCGGTTTCTGGTGGTAGCCGTCAGTGGCCCGGGGCGATTACGGATACCAACCGGGCCCGGGTCATGCCAAAGTAACCTCTTCAACAGATCAATCGGAGCATTCTGTGACAAAACTGACCCATCTGGATGACAAGGGTGAAGCCCGAATGGTAGATGTCACCGACAAAGCGGTGACGGAACGCGAGGCCAGAGCCGAGGCCTGTGTCCGGATGGCTCCGGAAACCCTGAGAATGATTCTGGAGGGTGAGCATCCCAAGGGCGATGTGCTGGCGACGGCCCGAATTGCCGGCATCATGGCTGCCAAACGAACCCACGACCTGATTCCCCTGTGCCATGCGCTTAACCTGACCGCCGTGAAAGTCGAACTGAGGGCTGGCGATGATGGCGCATCGGTGGCAATCGAGACCCGGTGCAAACTGGCTGGTCAGACCGGTGTGGAAATGGAAGCGCTGACGGCCGCGAGTGTGGCGGCCCTGACCATTTACGACATGTGCAAGGCGGTCGACAAAGGCATGGTGATCGATAATCTGCGCCTGCTGGAAAAGAAAGGCGGCCGCTCCGGCCACTGGCAGGCCCGGGAGCAATGATCTGAAGCCTGGCGGCGACCGTAACCTTTCGGGTACCGCATAAACCGGAGGGGAACCGTGTCGACACTACGCCAGGCAAGCAGCCGCATGATAGAATGCCCGCCCAATTTGTCCGAACCACGAGGAAACACAGTGGCTGTTCGTTACATTGAAACCTGCCGTTTGCCCACCCCCTTTGGTGTGTTTGATATGCACGGCTTTGAGGAGCCGGACACCGGGAAGGAGCATGTGGCGCTGACGTTGGGGGACATTGATAGCGCAGAACCACTGCTGGCGCGAACCCACTCCGAATGTTTAACTGGCGACGCCCTGTACAGCATGCGTTGTGACTGTGGTTACCAGCTGGAAGAAGCGTTGCGCAGTATCGCCCGGGAGGGTCGGGGTATTCTGATGTACCTGCGTCAGGAAGGCCGTGGTATCGGGTTGCTGAACAAGATCCGGGCTTATCGTCTGCAGGATCAGGGCGCCGACACCGTGGAAGCCAATGAGCGCCTGGGCTTTGGTGCAGATCTCCGGGATTACAGCATGTGCAAGGACATGCTTGAACACCTGGGCATCAAAAGCCTGCGCTTGATGACCAACAACCCGCGCAAGGTGAAGGCGCTGGAATCTTACGGCATCAACATTGCCGAGCGCGTGCCTTTGCATGTGGGCCGCAACCCGCACAACGAGCACTACCTGAACACCAAGCAGAGCAAGCTGGGGCACTGGCTGGAAACCCACCAGGACGACGACCCGGTCTGATGGATCTCTGGCGGATCAGTGCTGATCCGCCTTCCTTCCCGAGTTATTTAGCAGCCACCACTGTCGGGTATCCGAGCTGCTCCATTCGACGGGCAATGCTGCGACGAATACCGTCTGCATCCAGCCCACAGTCCCGCAGTAATTCCTTGTGCTGACCGTGCTCAACGAACGCATCCGGTAGCCCCAGTTGTAACACCGGCATGGAGACCTGGCGGGCATTCAGGAATTCCGTCACCGCGCTGCCGGCGCCACCGGCAACAACGTTTTCTTCCAGTGTGACCAGCAGGTCGTGGGTTTCCGCCAGTTCCAGTACCAGAGCCTCATCCAGAGGCTTGACGAAGCGCATGTCGGCGACCGTGGCGCCCAGGGCTTCCGCAGCCTCCAGCCCCGGCGCCAGCAGGGTGCCGAAGTTGAGAATGGCGATACCGCTACCGTCGCGTACGCGCCGGCCCTTGCCGATGGGCAGCGGGGTGAGTTGCTGCTGGATTTCGGCACCGGGCCCGGTACCCCGAGGGTAGCGAACGGCGGCCGGGCCGCAGTATTCAAGGCCGGTATGAAGCAGCTGCCGGGTCTCGTTTTCGTCCGACGGCGTCATCACCAGCATGTTGGGAATGCAGCGCAGATAGCTGATGTCGAAGGCGCCGGCATGGGTGGGGCCGTCTTCGCCGACCAGACCCGCACGATCAATGGCAAACAGGACATCCAGATTCTGGATGGCGACATCATGCACCAGCTGGTCATAGGCCCGCTGCAGGAAGGTTGAGTAAATGGCCACGACCGGCTTGGCGCCATCGCAGGCCAGGCCAGCCGCCAGGGTGACCGCGTGCTGCTCGGCAATGGCGACATCAAAATAGCGGTCCGGGAAGCGCTCTGAAAATGCCAGCAGATCCGAGCCTTCACACATGGCGGGGGTAATTCCGGCTACCCGGCTGTCCTGCTCGGCGGCATCGCACAGCCACTGCCCGAAGACGTTGGCGTATTTCGGGCTGGCCGGTTTCGGCTTCACCGGTTCCGGCTTGCTGGCGGGCACCGGTTCGATCTTGTTGATGGCATGGTAGCCAATCGGATCCGCTTCGGCAGGCGCAAAGCCTTTGCCTTTGGTGGTGACCACGTGCAGGAACTGCGGGCCTTCCAGTTCCCGGATGTTCTCCAGAGTTTCCACCAGCAGGGGCAGGTCGTGACCGTCGATGGGGCCAATATAGTTGAAACCCAGCTCCTCAAACAGCGTGCCGGGCGCAATCATGCCCTTGAAATGTTCTTCGGTTTTCTTTGCCAGGGCCATCAGGTGAGGTGTGCCTTTAAGCACCTTCTTGCTGCTGTCGCGCACCTGATTGTAGGTGCGGCTGGAGAGCAGTTTGGCGAAATAGTTGGAAAGCCCGCCGACGTTGCGTGAAATCGACATGTCGTTGTCGTTCAGCACCACCAGCATGTCGGCATGAAGGTGGCCGGCATGGTTCAGGGCTTCAAAAGCCATGCCCGCGGTCATGGCGCCATCCCCGATAACGGCAATACTCTTGCGGCCGGTGTTCTGCATCCGGGCGGCGATCGCCATACCCAATGCCGCGCTGATGGATGTGCTCGAATGGCCTACGCCGAAGGTGTCGTATTCACTCTCTGCCCGCTTCGGGAAGCCGGCCAGGCCGCCTTTACGGCGAATGCTGCCCATTTGTTCCTTGCGACCGGTCAGGATCTTGTGGGGATAGGCCTGGTGGCCCACGTCCCATACCAGCCGGTCTTCGGGGGTATTGAACACGTAGTGCAGGGCCACCGTCAGCTCAAGCACACCAAGGCCTGCGCCGAAATGACCTCCAGTCTGGCCAACTGACCACAGCAAGAACGCTCGCAATTCCCTGGCCAGCCGGGGCAAGTCCTCTGCTGGCAGCTCACGCAGCTGGGATGGCACGTCTATCCGGTCGAGCAGTGGCGTATTGGGCCGCTGCGACGGGATTTCCCTGAAAATGTATGTGTCCTGCATCAGCTCGGGTCTTTATCGGAATGTGGGTTCTATGGCTGGCATTATAAGGGAACAGGCGGCCCGGTTTCATACATCCCGGGCCAGTTGTTACAAAATGGTGATGCTTTGGCCTTGAAATGATTCAGTGGCTGCGCGCCACCACGTAGTCAGCCATTGCCCTGAGGGTGTCGGCTTCCGGGCCGAAGCTCTCCAAGGCGCCCAGGGCTTCGTCAAGAAGCCGGTTCAGGTGCTGGCGCGCCCCGTCAATACCCAGTAATGCCGGATATGTGGGCTTTGCCTTGGCGGCATCAGAGCCCTGGCGTTTACCGATGACCTCGGTGTCGCCCTCAATGTCCAGAAGATCATCCTGCACCTGGAAAGCCAGCCCCAGTGCGCTGGCATAATCGGTCAGGTTGGTCAGCTGGCGCTCGGTCACGGTCTCGGAGGTGAGTGCACCCAGGCGAACACTCGCTTCGATCAGAGCTCCGGTTTTGTGCCGGTGCATGGCTTCCAGTTGCGCTACGCTCAGTTGCTGACCCACTGATTCCAGATCGATGGCCTGACCGCCAACCATACCCTGATGGCCACTGGCCCGGGCCAGCTCTGAAATCATGGCCACGCGTTGTCGGTCTGACAACGCTGGCGCATCTGACAGCAACGCGAATGCCAGTGTTTGCAGCGCATCCCCGGCCAGAATGGCAGACGCTTCATCAAAGGCGATGTGGGCTGTTGGTCGGCCCCGGCGAAGATCATCATCGTCCATGGCCGGCAGGTCATCGTGGACCAGGGAATAGGCGTGAATCAGCTCCAGGGCGCAGGCTGGCGCCAGGGCCGCGCTTTCGTGGCTGCCCATAGCCCGGGCGGCTGCCATGCACAGGGCCGGGCGTACCCGTTTGCCGCCGCCCAGCACGCTGTAACGCATGGTTTCCTGGAGCCGTTCTGAGGTGGCGTTTCGGGTAAGGCTGCGGTCCAGTTCCTGATCGACCTGTTGGCGGCACTGGTCCAGATAGGCCTCTGCCTGGCGGATGCGATGGTCCATCACTGCTCGTCGTCTGCCGAGAAAGGCCGGGTTTCCAGTGTGCCGTCACTGTTTTGTACCAACTGCTCAACCCGCTGTTCGGCGGATTTCAGGGCACTCTGGCATTCCCGTGTCAGTTTGACGCCGCGCTCGAAAGCCGCCAGGGATTGTTCCAGGGACAGCTCGCCCTGTTCCAGGTCACGAACCAGTTGTTCCAGTTCGTTCAGGGATTTCTCAAAGTCGGCTATGGAAGCGCTGCTGGTGTTCTCGCCGGCCATGGGGCGACCTCCGGTCGGGTGTTTCGGAAATTGCGCGGATTATATCAGAGTCGGTTTGCTATCGCTGCCAGCTGAAGTGCCGTTTTTCCAGTGTCTGGGCGTTGGGCCCCCAGGACTGTTCTGTCACCCTGACTTCGCCCTGTGCGTCCAGTGTAACGATGGTGGTGGCTCGTGTGCCGTAGTCACTGCCGACAATGAACGGTGACGATAAAAACCGTTCGGTCTCAAGTCCCACGCCGGTATCGGGAAGCATGGCGTCGGGTGCCGGGCTGGTGTCCTGAAGCAGGGGCAGGAGCTCGGCGTGCAAAGCCTCGGTACGGTCGCTCGCCGCTTCAACCACGGAGGCAAAGGCCGTTCTCAGGCGCAGCAGTTTGGGCCAGGGTGTCTGTAAGAGATGGTTGCTCAGACCAAAGCTGCCACGGAATAGTTGGCGCCCGGGGTGCGCGTCGCGGTTACTGTAATACCAGCCACCGCGCTCTGTCAGAGACACCAGGTTAAAGCCGGCGTACCGATCAGGCTCGCTGTTCAAAGCGGCGCCCAGTGCGCTGGTGGGTTCTGCCAGCGCACGAACGGGAAGCTCGCCCCGGCTGGCGCGACCGGTTTCCGGGCTGCCCTCCCGCACATTGGTGACGGCGGCGACCTGACCGTCCGTGCTGATGGCCAGCCAGGTTCCGCCGGAAGCAAGATCCCGACCTGCCAGGATGTGCTGGCCGTTGTCGGCCTGCCACCAGTCCATGGCGGCCGTAGGGCGGCGGAAAAATTCATCCCGATTGGCAGCAACCACCAGGGGAAAACGGGGGTTCTGGCCGATGGCAAAGGCAATTAGGCACATGGGTGAACGGAATTCCTCGGATGCGTGGGCTGAAGTTGCAGGCATTCCTGCGTATCATACCAGCCTGATCTGAGCCGGGGTGGTCTGTAACCATGAGCATGATAGGCATCATCATACTGTATCTTTTATTGGGCGCACTGGCGGGCACCATGGCCGGTCTGTTTGGCATTGGTGGCGGACTGGTGATTGTGCCCGTGCTGATCTTCAGTTTCGGGCTACAGGGCATCAGCCCGGAGATTGCCGCCCATCTTGCGGTGGGTACGTCGTTGGCCACCATTGTGTTCACCTCCATCAGTTCCATCCGCACCCACCACCAGCATGGCGCGGTGCGCTGGGATCTGTTTCGCCCCATGACCGTTGGTATTGTGGTCGGTGCCGTGCTTGGTGCCTGGACCGCGGCCATGCTGAGCGGCCCGGTGCTGGAAACCATTATCGGGGTGTTTGTCATTCTGGTGGCACTGAAGATGATCCTCGAGGTCAATCCGAAGCCGGGGCGGGACGTTCCGGGCACCACCGGGCTGGGTGCTGCCGGCGGCATCATTGGCTGGGCGTCGGCTATCTTCGGTATTGGTGGCGGCACCCTGACCGTGCCCTATTTAAGCTGGTGCAACGTCAAAATGCAGCAGGCGGTGGCGACTTCGGCGGCCTGCGGCTTCCCGATTGCAATTGCGGGCGCCCTGGCCAATATCTGGACCGGCTGGCAGGATCCCCATCTGCCCGAGCTGAGTCTTGGTTTTATCTACCTGCCGGCGTTGGTGGGTGTGGTCGCCACCAGTGTGTTCTTTGCACGCATCGGCGCCGGGCTGGCCCATCGTCTGGATGGACGCCTGCTCAAGCGCATCTTTGCCATTATGCTGGTTCTGGTTGGTTTACGGTTTCTTCTGAGCTGAGAGAGCATTCATGCTGCAACATCCACAGTTTGACCCGGTGGCGATCGCCCTTGGGCCGTTGAAAATCCACTGGTATGGCCTGACCTATCTGGTCGGGTTTGCCGCCGGCTGGTGGCTGGGCCGTCTCCGGTCCCGCAAGCCCTGGTCGCCACTGCAGGAAGAGCAGGTGGGTGATCTGCTGTTCTATATGGCCCTGGGTGTGATTCTCGGTGGCCGCTTTGGCTACGTAGTGTTCTATAACTTTGATGCCTTTATTGCGGACCCACTCTGGTTGCTCCGGGTATGGGAAGGCGGTATGTCTTTCCACGGCGGCCTGCTGGGGGTGATGCTGGCCATGTGGTGGTATGGCCGCAAAACCGGAGCCGGGTTCTGGAAAATCGCCGATTTTGTCGCGCCCTTGGTCCCGGTTGGACTGGGTGCCGGGCGAATCGGAAATTTCATCAACGGCGAACTCTGGGGAAAACCGACAGACGTAGCCTGGGGCATGGTCTTTCCGCAGGCGCCAGACAGCCTTGCCAGGCACCCGTCGCAGTTATATCAGTTCGCGCTGGAAGGGGTGGCCCTGTTCGTGATTCTCTGGTGGTTCTCCTCCAGGCCCCGCCCGAAAATGGCGGTGTCCGGCCTGTTTCTGGTCTGCTACGGCATCTTCCGCTTCCTGGTGGAGTTCGTTCGTCAGCCAGATCCCCAGTTGGGTTACCTGGCCTTTGACTGGCTTACGATGGGGCAGGTGCTGTCTACACCCATGATTGCCGCCGGCGCCGCCCTGATGTTCCTTGCTTACCGGAGAAACGCCCAATGAAAGCCTACCTCGACTTGATGCAGGATGTTGTCGACAACGGATTCGACAAAGGTGATCGCACCGGCGTAGGCACCCGCTCGGTGTTCGGTCGCCAGATGCGTTTCAATCTGCAGGACGGCTTCCCGCTGGTGACGACCAAGAAAGTGCACCTGCGCAGCATCATTTATGAACTGCTGTGGTTCCTCAAGGGCTCCACCGACAACACCTGGCTGGCGGAACGCAAAGTCAGCATCTGGAATGAGTGGGCGCTGGAAAACGGCGATCTGGGGCCGATCTACGGCAAGCAGTGGCGCAGCTGGCAATGCCACGACGGCCGCGTGATTGACCAGATCAGCGAGGTAATCGAGCAGATTCGTACCAAGCCCAACTCCCGCCGCCTGATCGTCTCCGCCTGGAATCCGGCTGAGCTGCCGGATGAGTCCATCAGTCCGCAGGACAACGTGCGGGAGGGGCGCATGGCCCTCGCGCCTTGCCACTGTCTGTTTCAGTTCTATGTCGCCGACGGCAAGCTGTCTTGCCAGCTCTACCAGCGCAGTGCCGACCTGTTCCTGGGTGTGCCCTTCAACATCGCCAGCTATGCCCTTCTAACCCACATGATCGCCCAGCAGTGTGACCTGGAGGTAGGTGAGTTCGTCCACACCTTCGGCGACTGCCACCTGTACAGCAATCACCTGACCGACGACATCGTATTCGAGCAGTTGAAGCGTGAGCCCCGCGCGTTGCCGAAGCTGGTCATCAAGCGTAAACCGGAATCCATCTTCGACTACGAGCTGGAAGATTTCGAGTTTGAAGGTTACGACCCGTACCCCGTGATCAAAGCCCCTATAGCGATTTGACCAAGGAACCCGTTATGCGCAAGGCCCTCATCGTAGCTATGGCCCGAAACCGGGTGATCGGCCGGAATAACAAGCTGCCCTGGTATCTGCCAGGTGATCTGCGCTACTTCAAGCAGGCCACCATGGGCAAGCCCATTATCATGGGCAGAAAGACCTGGGACTCCATCGGCCGGCCCTTACCCGGGCGGATGAACGTGGTGATTTCCAGAAATCCGGAATGGCAGGCGCCAGCCGGAACCGTTGCCGCAGCGTCGCTGAACGAAGCGTTGCTGAAAGCGGAGGCCCAGGCGGAGCTTGAAGGTGGTGATGAAGTGATGATTATTGGTGGCGGCCAGATCTACGCCGAAGCATTGCCAATGGTCGACCGGATATACATCACCCAGGTGCACGCCGAGGTGGACGGAGATGCTTTCTTTCCGGAAGTGAACTGGGACGAGTGGGAAGAGATCGGACGCGAAGATTTCTCCGCGTCTGACAACAATCCTTACGACTACAGCTTTGTCGTCTACCAGCGTAGCCGGTCAGAGTGACCGGCTAGCCAATTAGGCCTCAGCGCGGAGCGCGCTTGGGGCCTTTTCCTGCAGGCTTGCCGCCCTTTCCGGCGGGCTTGCCACCTTTCGGCCCGCTCTTGCGGAAGCCCGGTTTGCCATCCTTGCTGAACTTCTTGCCAGGGCCGCCTTTGCGGAAACCGCCTTTGCCCGGTGGCGGGCCTTTACGGTCCCGGCGAGGCGCGGCGGAAATCTCCGGCAGTGCTTCCGGTTGCTCCAATGGCAGAGAATCGGGCTGGGAGGCTTCCAGCAAGCAGGCCATGGCGCCGGCGATGGCGGCCATGTCCATGTCGTTACGTTCGGCGATCTCGTCCAGCAGGGCGATGGCCTTGGCGGCGCGAGGATCGTCGGTGAAGCCCAGCAGCTGCGCCTCAAACTGTTCAACCCGCATTTTCTGCAGGGCGGCAGGTGACGGCAGCTGGTACGGTTCCATCGGGGAGTTGGTGGCCCGCTCCAGAGTGCGCAGCCAGCTCCGCTCACGCGGAGTTACCAGCAGGATAGCCTTGCCAGTACGGCCGGCACGGCCAGTACGGCCAACCCGGTGGATGTAGGCCTCGGTGTCGTAGGGCACGTCGTAGTTGATAACGTGAGTAATCCGGGGCACGTCCAGACCACGGGCGGCGACGTCGGTGGCAATGATGATGTCTTTCTTGCCACGCTTGAGGTCTTCAACGGTCTGTTCGCGCTGGCGCTGGTTCAGGTCGCCGCTCAGGGGCGCCACAGCATGGCCGCGCGCGGACAGTTTCTCTGCCAGCATGGTGGTTTCGGCCTTGGTACGCACGAAAATGATCGAGGCGTCGAAGGGCTCAACTTCCAGAATGCGGGTCAGCGCATCCAGCTTGCGCTCGGCGTAGACCGGCAGCACGAACTGGGCGATCCGCTCAACCGTGCGGGTTTCGCTCTCGATTTTTACTTCGGTGGCGTTCTTCAGGTAGGTCTGCGCCACTTTCTTGATCTGTGGCGGCATGGTGGCCGAGAACAGCGCGCGCTGACAGGTGTCCGGCGTCTTCGCCAGAATGGCTTCCACGTCATCAATAAAGCCCATGCGCAGCATTTCGTCGGCTTCGTCCAGCACCAGTGCCTTCAGTCCGTCCAGCTTCAGGGTGCCCTTGCGCAGATGGTCGAGCATGCGGCCAGGTGTGCCCACAATAACCTGGGCGCCACGCTTGAGGCCGCGAATCTGAGGCGAGAAATCCTGGCCTCCGTAAATTGGCAGAACATGAAAATTGCGGAACTTGCTGGCGTAGGTGGTGAACGCCTCCGCGACCTGGATAGCCAGTTCCCGGGTAGGGGCCAGCACCAGAATCTGTGGCTCGGCCACGTTAGCATCAATCCGGCTCAGTAACGGCAGGGCGAAGGCTGCGGTCTTGCCGGTACCGGTCTGGGCCACGCCCAGCAGGTGGTTGCCGGCCAGCAGAGCAGGGATGGATTGCGCCTGGATGGGCGACGGGGTTTCATAGCCAACGGCGGAGACGGCTTCCAGTACTGCTGGATCCAGCCCCAGTTCGGCAAAAGACAATTCTGACATGAATGTACTCGGTATTCGGAGGGTATCGCACTGCAAAGGCAATGCATGATTTTGGCGCATTATAGTCTGTTTGGGGTGGTTTTTATACGACTATTGCCAGGCAATCGATAGGTAGTTGCCGGGGCCGGCCTATTGTCAGGCCTCGACAAGTGGTGCAGTCTTACCGGTTTGCAGGCTAATGAACAGGATCTGAAGCAAATGACGTTCGATGATCTTCTCGGTGATGTCCGGAATAACGACGAAGTGGTGATACCGTCAGACTGGGGCCAGGGGCGCGCCACGTTCGGCGGCCTGGTCGCGGCCCTGGTGTTCGAGGTGATGGAATCGAAAGTGGCGGATGGTCGTGCCATGCGGGCGCTTCAGGTGTCTTTTGTCGGACCGGTAGAAGCGGATGTGCCGGCCCGTGTTGAGGCCGAAGTCCTGCGTGAAGGCAAGGCAGTATCCCAGGTCCAGGGGCGGATCCTTCAGAATGGCGAGCCATGCCTTGTCTGTCTGGCCAGTTTCGGGGGCGACCGTGAGTCTGCTGTCCGAGTGGCGCCGACGTCGGCACCGGAAGCGGTGCCGGCAGAGCAGTGTCAGTCACTTCCCTATATCCCGAAAGTGACGCCGGAGTTTACCCGGCATATCGAAATGCGCTGGGCGTTTGGCCACATGCCATTCTCCGGTAAGGGCGGGCGCGAAATGGGGGGCTGGATGAAGTTCCGGGAAGCCCCGGAGACTATGACCGACGCCCACATTGTTGCTCTGGTTGATGCCTGGCCACCGGCGCTGTTGCCGCATCTCAAGGGGCCGGCGCCAGCCAGTTCCCTGAGCTGGGCGCTGGAGATTGTCCATCCCAGGCCGGCCATGAAGCCGGATGACTGGCTGCTATATCGCGCAACCATCGACCAGGCCGGTGCTGGATATGGTCATACCCATGCCGGCATCTGGACTCCGGCCGGTGAACTGGTGGCCCTGAGCCGGCAAACGGTTACGGTATTCGGCTGAGTGAGGCGGGCCTGGCTATCAGGCCGCCATCTCGGCTTTGAGCGCGTCCAGAATGACCCGGGCAAACTGTCGGGGGGAATCTTCCTGCAGGAAGTGTCCGCCGTTGAGTGTGATATGGGGCTGGCCGAAAGCCCCGGGGATTCGCCGCTGCATATAACGGTCGCCACCCCGGGTAATCGGGTCGCCACTGCTGAAGCAGGTGATAAACGGTTTGCGCCATTTCTCCAGCACGCGCCAGGCTTCCCGGTTGGCGGCACTGGCCGGGTCGCTGGGCGACGTTGGCACCAGGGCCGGAAACGCCCGGGCTCCGGCTTTGTAATCCGGTGTTGGAAATGGGGCTTCGTAGGCGGCTATTTCGGCCGGGCTGAGGGACCGTTCGGTACCAAGCTGGACGATCCTGCCTATCGGAAACCAGGGGCTATGGCTGGCAAAGGCCTTCCAGAGTCTGAACACGGCCGGCACCCGGGTGTCCCCCGTTGGCAGCATGCCGTTGCCGACAATGATCCGGCTGAACCGGCGATGACGCTCTGCCGCCAGCCTCAATCCCAGTAGTGAGCCCCAGTTCTGACACACCAGTGTGACGTTGGTCAGGTCCAGTGTTTCAAGCCAGTGGGTCAGCCAGGTCATGTGGCTGTCATAACTGTAGTTGCTGACATCGGCGGGTTTGTCTGACTTGCCAAAACCAATCAGATCCGGCGCCAGAACCCGGTGGCCCGCTTCGGCGACAAGCGGAATCATGTGCCGGTAGAGATAGGACCAGGATGGCTCCCCATGAAGCATCACCACTGGGGCCGCGTGGGCTGGGCCTTCGTCTACATAGTGCATCCGCAGGCCTGGCTCGACATCCAGATAGTGTGCTGAAAAAGGGTAATCCGGGAGGCCTGCGAAGCGGGCTTCGTCGGTTCTCAGAATACGCATGCCATCGACTGTCCTGACTGAGTGGTTGCGTGATTATCGGTACGACAATCGTCGAAGGTCAGGATAAATCAGATGGGAATTTTGTGTGTTTGAGTTGCGTAACAGAGCGTTGCCGGTTTGAATCAGGATGCGATGTCAAACAGGCGTTCTGGGTTTTCCACCTGGGCCAGAGCCTCGTCGCAGCAGTTCACCGCGCCGCAGTCGTCCGCGGAGCACAGACCGATGGTGTTGCACTCAATGGCCTGATGGGCGTCGCCCTGGTTACGGAAAATTCTGGCGCGAGAGAGAATGGAATGGCAATGCCCGCACAACAGGGTGGGCACGGCGCTCCCCTGGGCCAGGATAGCAGTGTAATGGTTGTTGTCTGTCATAGTTATCCTCCTGATCAGTTCACAGTAAGGGCGAAGTGTGACATTTCAAAGTCTGCCCGGGCCTGAGACCCACACTTCGGCTTCCGCATTTATACGTATCAGGCGTCAGGATCGACCAATGGCCGGCGATTGGAGCGCTTGTCGTCCCAGTCGAGTTGCTTGGGGTCGTACCAGCCGAGTCCGTCCAGAACCCGCTGGCGAGTGTATTCAGACAGCGTGGGCCAGAGCTCCTGGAAATCCTCCAGGCCACGGTCGCGCAGCCGTTGCTGCTTGCCCCGCAGGCGGCTGATGGTTCTGGGCAGGTGCAGGGCCTCGCCCAGCTGGCCTGGCACCAGTACCTCCTGGCCCATTACCTTGCGACGATGGGTGCGGGCTGCCAGCACCTTCTGCAATTCCAGGGCGGCCTCGAGCGCGCTCTCCACGGTAAAGTTGTCTGCTTCCAACCACATAACCTGTATTGTTGGCTGATCGATAACCAACCACTATAACGCGAACCCTACTACACTGGCCACGCTATCGTGGTAGTCTGCTTTCCCTTATCAGCCCCGATGGGCATGTTCTGGACAGGAATTGTTTAACTATGTATGCAAAACTTGAAACACGGACTTTTCTGGCGATGCTGCTTGGTGTGTCGCTTGCGTTCATTCTGCTGATGAAGCCGTTCTTTGGCCCCATCTTCTGGGCGGTGGCCATTGCGCTGATTTTCCATCCGGTGCAGCAGTTGCTCGCACGCAGACTGGGCGACCGGCCGACATTGAACGCCCTGATCACGCTGTTCGTGTGCATGGTGATCGTGGTGATTCCGGTGCTGGTACTGGGCGCGGCGCTGATCGCGGAAGGGATGGGGATCTACCAGAAGATCCAGGCCGGGGAGATCCGGCCCGGGGAATACATTGATCAGGTTAACCGGTCGTTTCCGGCCATCCAGGCCTTTCTGGCCCAGTTTGACATAAACTTTGCGGATCTGAGGGACCGTGCCGTTAATGCCTTTCTGGGTGGCAGCCAGTTTCTGGCCAAGCAGGCCCTGGGTATCGGGCAGAACACCTTCCAGTTCTTTTTGGGCCTGGCACTGATGGTTTACCTGGCCTTTTTCCTGATCCGTGATGGCCAGAAACTGATAGAGCTGATGATCCGCGCCTTGCCGCTGGGCGATGAGCGCGAACGCCTGTTGTTTGCCAAATTCGCGGAAGTCACCCGTGCCACGGTCAAGGGTAACCTGCTGATTGCCATCATTCAGGGTGCGCTCGGGGGCGTGATCTTCTGGATACTGGGCATTACCGGGGCCTTGCTGTGGGGTGTGGTCATGGCCATCGTCTCATTGCTGCCGGCCGTCGGGGCTGCGATTGTCTGGGTGCCGGCGGCCATCTATCTGGCTGCCGTAGGGGATATCGTGCCAGCCATCATTCTGACCGCCTACGGGGTGGTGGTCATTGGTCTGGCGGATAATCTGCTCCGGCCGGTGCTGGTGGGGCGGGATACCAAGATGCCGGACTATCTCGTGCTTTTGTCCACTCTCGGCGGCATTGTTATGTTCGGAATCAATGGTTTTGTGATGGGGCCGCTGGTGGCGGCGCTGTTCATGGCATTCTGGGGCATATTCATCCGCGAATTTGGCCAGCATTACCATGCCGATCCGGCAAATCCGGAGAATGGTCCGGCCCGCGAAGATTAAATTATGTTATGGTCTAGGAAGCGCTGATACGTAGAGGAAGGCGCCACACTATAAAAACAGAACAGCAGATGTCACAGAGATATCCAGGAGTAGATCAGGTGAGAACCATGAAAACAGTCACCCGTCACATCAGCAGGACGGCGCTGGCGGTCGGAACGGTCGCCCTGCTGGGTCTGGCACCCGTTGCCCAGGCCAATGAAGTGGTCGCGCTCAAGCACGCGCTTTATGGCGCCGGTTACGACATCACCAATGTCAGCCCGAGCATGGATGACAAGACCCGGGCGGAACTGACCCGCTTCCAGAAGGACAACGGCCTTGAGGCAACCGGTATCCTGAACGAGGAAACCGAGCGAGCTCTGGGGTTGATCACCGTGCAGCAGGCGGCCGCTGATGCAGGCCAGTCTGCACCGGCCGCAACTGCGCAGGCGGCACCGGCGGAATCGGCTCCGGCTGAGACCGAGTCTTCTGCCGATGACACCATCGAAGAAGACGAAGATGGTGGCTGGTCGCTCTGGTAAACGCCAGGCCCCGGATAAAAAAGCCCGCCAGGAAAATACCTAGCGGGCTTTTTTGTGGTCCAGACTCAGTCCAGCTTGCTCAAATCCCGAACCGCACCTTTATCGGCACTGGTGGCCAGCAATGCGTAGGCTTTGAGGGCGGCGGATACCTTCCGGTCCCGCGGCAGATCCGGTTTCCAGCCCTTGGCGTCGCGTGCTTCCCGGCGCTGTGCCAGTTCTTCATTGCTGACCTGGACATTGATAGAGCGATTGGGGATGTCGATCAGAATGGTATCGCCATCCTCAATCAGCCCGATCGCGCCACCGGCGGCAGCTTCCGGCGAGGCGTGGCCGATGGAGAGCCCTGAGGTGCCGCCGGAGAAACGGCCGTCAGTCAGCAGTGCACAGTCCTTGCCCAGACCTTTGGATTTCAGGTAGCTGGTCGGGTAGAGCATTTCCTGCATTCCTGGACCGCCTTTGGGCCCTTCGTAGCGAATGATCACCACATCACCGGCTTTGACCTCGTCACCCAGAATGCCCGCTACGGCGGAATCCTGGCTTTCGAAGACCCGGGCCTTGCCCTCGAAGACGTAGATGCTTTCATCAACGCCCGCGGTTTTCACTACGCAGCCATCCCGGGCGATATTGCCATACAGTACGGCCAGACCGCCTTCTGAAGAATAAGCGTGTTCCACGGAGCGGATGCAGCCGTTTTCACGGTCGCCATCGAGGCTTGGCCAGCGGGTGCTCTGGCTGAAGGCTGTCTGAGTCGGAATGCCGGCGGGGCCGGCTTTGTAGAATTCGATCACTTCGGGTGTTGGCGAGCGCATGATGTCCCAGGTTTCCAGGGCTTCGCGCATGGTCTTGCTGTGGGTCGTGGGCAGGTCGACGTTGATCAGGCCGCCACGCTCCAGTTCACCCAGAATGCCCATGATGCCACCGGCGCGGTGCACGTCTTCCATGTGGTACTTGGGGGAGTTGGGGGCGACTTTGCAAAGCTGAGGGACCTTGCGCGACAAACGATCGATGTCGGCCATGGAGAATTCAACACCGCCCTCCTGGGCCGCCGCCAGCAGGTGCAGGATGGTGTTGGTGGAGCCGCCCATGGCAATGTCCATGGTCATGGCATTCTCGAATGCTTCCACGGAGGCGATGCTGCGCGGCAGAACGCTGGCATCGTTCTGCTCGTAATAGCGTTTGGCATTCTCCACAATCTGGCGGCCGGCTTTCAGGAACAGCTGTTCCCGGTCGGTGTGGGTGGCCAGCATGGAGCCGTTACCGGGCAGGGCCAGGCCGATGGCTTCGGTCAGGCAGTTCATGGAATTGGCAGTGAACATGCCGGAGCAGGAACCACAGGTGGGGCAGGCGCTGCGCTCGTATTCTTCCACCATTTCATCGGTTGCGGTCGGGTCGGCGGCGATGACCATGGCATCCACCAGGTCGAGCTTGTGTTCGGAGAGCTTGGTTTTTCCGGCTTCCATCGGGCCGCCGGAAACAAAAATGGTGGGAATGTTCAGGCGCATGGCCGCCATCAGCATGCCCGGTGTAATCTTGTCGCAATTGGAGATACACACCAGAGCATCGGCGCAGTGGGCATTGGCCATATACTCCACTGAATCGGCGATGATTTCCCTGGATGGCAGGGAGTACAGCATGCCGTCGTGCCCCATGGCGATACCGTCATCCACAGCGATGGTGTTGAATTCTTTGGCAACACCGCCGGCCGCTTCGATCTCGCGGCAAACCAACTGGCCCAGGTCTTTCAGGTGAACGTGCCCGGGCACGAACTGGGTGAAGGAGTTGGCAACGGCGATGATGGGCTTGCCGAAGTCCTCGTTCTTCATGCCGGTGGCACGCCAAAGGGCGCGGGCACCGGCCATGTTGCGGCCGGCAGTAGAAGTGTGGGAACGATACTGGGGCATGGTAGGCGGTTCTCTCCCTAGGTTATCGGATAAAGTGAAAGACCAGAGGATAACAGATTCGGCGCCGCTCGCATGGCTGTTTTTCCGAGTGGTGATTACAATACGTAACATGTGATGCCCGTTTTTTATCCAGCAGTTCAGGGGAGTCTGCCTATGGGAGGCCAGGAAAGCCTGCCGTTACGTCGTCTTAAAAATTTTCAGCCGTTGGGCCGTCTGACGGACGATCAGCTTGTGCTGCTGGCCAGCCGGGCCGAGCGCAGAACCCACGGACCGGGGCAGAGAGTCATGGAACGGGGCGTTCGGGACGGGCTGGATTATTTTCTGATTTCCGGCGCCGTGGAGCTGCAATCGGTGGATGGTCGTAAGTCCACCATTGAGGCAGAGACCAACAAAGCCCTCAATCCAGTAGCCCGCCTGCAACCCCGGATGTATGACGTTACCGCGGTCAAACCCTGCGAGTTTCTGGTGATCGAGCAGGAGGTGCTGAACCAGATGCTGCGGGCGGCGCCCATTTCCCAGGTGGAGATGGATTCGTCGGATGACGACGAAGACCAGAGTGAAGAACACCACTTGCTGATGGAGTTCTACTCCGAGCTGCGATCGAATCAGGTCCAGCTGCCGAGTGTGCCGGATGTGGCCTGGAAGGTCCGGCGGGTGGTCGACCGGGATGATTCGTCGGCCACTGAGGTTGCTTCCGCGGTGTCGGCGGATCCGGCCATGGCGGCCAAACTGGTGCGCTCCTGCAACAGCCCGCTCTATCGTGGTTTCAGCGATGTCCGCAATGTGCGTGAGGCGGTGGTTCGGCTGGGGATGCGTACCACCCGGCAGTTGGTGACGGTGTTTGCCATGCGCGAGGTGTTCAAGACCCGTCGGGCCGCTTTGCAGAAAGAAATGGAGCAGCTATGGCGCCATTCCCGGGAGGTGGCGGCGCTGTGCTGGGTGCTGGCGGATCACGCTACACGCATTGACCCTGAAGAAGCGCTGTTGGCGGGGTTGCTGCATGATATCGGGGTGGTTCCCGTGCTCGTGCAGGCCGAGCACCATGTCAATCTGTTTGCCGATGACAGAAACCTGCACCATGCCATCGACGAACTCCGCGCCGATGTCGGGTGCGCGGTGCTTGAGAACTGGGCGTTCCCGAAAGCCTTTGTGGAGGCGGTGCGCCATGCGGAAGACTGGCATCATGAGTGCCGGGAAACCGCGCCTCAGCTGGTTGACGTGGTGATTGTTGCCCAACTGCATTCGATGATTGGCTCCAGCCAGAATGAGGGGCTTCCCCCCTTTGATCAGGTGCCGGCGTGGCGCCGGCTGGGTGAGCTGGAACTGAATGCTTCCAGAAGCCTGCAACTGCTGAGTGAGGCCCGGGAGCGGGTGGACGAAGTGCAGAAACTTCTTTCTATTCGATAAACCAAGCCGCAGCAGGAGCCTGGCCGGTAGTGACTGACAAACTTATGAATGTACCGCTGTTTCCATTAAATTCAATCATCCTGCCCGGGGGGCGTATCCCCCTGCAGCTGTTTGAGCCCCGATATATCGACATGCTCACCCGTTGCCTGAAGGAGGATCGCGGCTTTGTGGTGGTTTTGTTGCGGGAGGGCGGCGAGACCGAAGCCCGGGCTTCGTTCTACGACATTGGCACCTACGTGCGGATCATCGATTTCCAGCAACTGGATAATGGTCTACTGGGTATCACCGTTGAGGGAGATTGCAAGGTGTCCGTCGTCCGCAGCTGGCAGCAGGAGGATGGCCTCAATGTTGGCGACGTGGAGTGCCTGATCGCCGAGGCCGAGAGCGATGTGCCGGAACGTTACCATGAGTTGCCCTCGGTCTTGCGGGCCCTGTTCCGGCATCCCGTGGTCAAGGATCTGGAAATGGACGTGGATTACCACGATGCCCGCCATATTGGCTGGAGACTGACCGAATTGCTGCCGCTGGATAAGCAGGAAAAACAGCGGCTGGCGGAACTGCAGGATCCGCTAGAGCGCCTTGACCGACTGCAACAGTTGCTGGAGGCGCTGGAGCAGGGAGGCTGATGTTAGGGCTGGGGTGCGTAACTCACCATGGCGGTCTCCCAGTTCCCCATTATGTACATGGCCACGAATGCCAGCCAACCGACACCGGCAGCCCAGGTCAAGCTGTCCGGGCTCAGCGCCACCCTGTCATACCGGCTGTAACTGGCCCGCGTCGCTCCGGTGATCGCGAGCCCCAGGAACAAGCCGCCAAGTACATCCGTGAACCAGTGCACGCCAAGATAAAGCCGGCTCAGGGCCACTGGCAACAAGGGCAGTGACAGAAACAGGTAATGCTGCCAGCGCTGGTGTTTGCGGTTTTCGCCGGCGACGAAGCTGGCTGCCAGGGTAACCAGAACGGTCATACCGGCCGTATGCCCGCTGGGGTAAGCGCCGGAGCTTGGTGCCGAGAGCACCTGATCTGGCCGGCTGATGCCGATACCTGCTTTCAGCAGCCAGACACTGATCGCGGTGATGGCTGCGGCACTGGCAATATGAATAGCCGCTGCGTAGTAGCCCCTGAATGCCAGTAAAAGAACGGTCAGTACGGCGGCGGCGAACAGGACCGGGGGATCCCCCAGCAGGGTGAACGCCACCATGGGAAAATCCAGAAGGGGTTGGCGGAGAGCACTGAACCACTGCAGGACTTGCTGGTTCATAAAGGCCAGTTCATCACTCACCCCGACCAACTGCGCCAGCCCCAGAAACAACGCGAGGGAGGTGGCTGTCAGTAGCAGCGACGGCAGAGGAAACTCCCCCTGCTGAGCCGGCCGTTCACTGCTGTACAGGCGCCAGAACCGGTGCGTAGCATCGTATCGACTCATCCGGGATTCCAGCCACTGGTAGAGCCAGCTTCCCTCACCAACACCGAGCCGAACCCGCAATACAATCAGATAGACTATCACCAGCGCGGCACCGCTGACCGCAAGCACCAGATAGAAGTGGGGCGGGGGTTTGATCTCGCTGCCCAAGGCCGAACCTACGAAAAATCCCGGCAGGATATAAACCAGGGCCCAGCCCACGGCTGATAGCAGGTTAAAGGTGAGAAAGCGCTGCCAGGACATGGTCAGCGCGCCGGCAATCAGTGGAATCACCGGGCGTATCGGACCAACGAACCGGCCGATGACCACGCTTTTGCCCCCGTGGGCGCGAAAGAAGTTCTCGCCACGGGCAATGAGGCTGGGGTATCGGTTAAATGGCCAGACCGTATCCAGGCGCCCTTTGAACAGGCGACCGATGGCGAAGCTGATGGCGTCCCCGACCACGGCGCCAAGGCCGGCCCACAGCAGGGCCTCGGACAGGGGCAGGCCGCTCTTGCCGGCGAGGGCAGCGAATGCAAACAGCAAAGCCACTCCGGGCACGATGATGCCAGCAATGGCCAGCGACTCTATTAGCGCGGTCAGGAACAGGGCGGCAATCAGCCAGCCCGGATTGACGGCTACCCAGGAGGTAACGTCGGTGAGCCAGGTCGCGGTCATGCCTTGACGGGCTCTCCCGGGCTGAACCAGGCGGAATCTGCGCCCCGCTTCCGGGCTTCTACCATGGCGGTTACGGCGCGGTCACGCAGTGAATGGGTGCTGGTGTCGCCGTTGCCCCGGGTGGTGCAGCCGAGACTGACGGAGATCTTGCCAACCTGGGGCCAGTCATGTTCGCTGAGGGTTCTGCGAATGCGCTCTGCGATGACCCGGACCCCTTCCTCCGGCGTAAACGGCAGGATCAGGAAAAACTCGGAGCCATTGATGCTGTAGAGTGAGTCCCCGGCCCGGATGATTTCAAACAGAGTGCCGGTGACGTCGCGTAGCAGCGTCTGCAAACCGGCCTTGCCGTGCAGGTCACGAATTTCGTCGGCATGTTCTATGTTCAGGCTGATCACCGACAATGGATGGCCGGTGGCAATGGCGCGACTGATTTCCTTCTGCAGTGTCTCGTCCAGAAAACGGGCGTTATGGGCTCCGGTGGCGGGGTCGGTAATGGCGAGGTCCTGGGCTGATTGCGCCATATGGTCGTAGTGCCAGATATACAGGGCAGTCACCGCCAGTAATGCCAGCAGGCCGGCTGTCGTCAACAGGGCAGTGTCTACGGGTGCTGATAGCCAGGTGACAATCAGCACCGGCACCAGCAGCATTCCCGAGAGCATCAGTCCATGCCGCAGGGGCAGAATCAACAGGTTCAGCGATAACAAAGGCATGGCCCAGTGACTTATACCGGGGGCATCCATGGTCAGTACCGCGGCAACCAGGCCACTGTTGAGGCCGGCCAGAATGACCAGGTGACCGGGTGCGGAAAGTTGCTGGCGGCGGCACAGCCAGGTATAGACCAGGCCGGCAACCAGCAGGGCGGTCATGGCCAGGGCCAGATAGAACAGCTGGTAGAAGCCGTAGCGCAGGTTCTGCATCGCCAGCGCCGCGGTGAACAGCGCTGCCAGGCCGTAGCCAATGGCGTGGGTCCAGGTTCGGAGGCGGGTCTCGGTCATCGCGCTGCCTCCCGGCCGGTAGGCTCGTTAGCCCCATTGGCCTCCGGGGGTACCGGGTTGCTGTAGGTCTGGGTTCGGTTGCCTCCCTGCTGCTGAGCGCGCCGAAGGGCGTTGGCAACGCTCTGTTGCAGGCTGTCGGCATCGTCGCCTATGTTGAGCCCGGCCACGCCGGTACTGACTGTAAGCTTCAGACCGTGAGAATCCATCAACGTGCACAGGCCGCGGCGAACCTGTTCTGCGGTGCGGGCCGCCTCGGCGGTATTGGCGCCCGGGAGAATCACCAGAAACTGCAGATCAGCCACCCGGTAGTAGGTGTCGAAATCCCGGAGCTGGGAGTGCAGGTAGCGACCGATGCGCGGCAGAATCGCGCGAATGTCTTCATCCGGATCGACGTCGCTCAGGTGAGTATCCAGCCCGATCATCATCACCGACATGTTGGTGCCTTCCCGCTCGCTGCGTTGTATCTCCTTGTGCAGGTCTGCTGACAGATATTCCCGGCTGGCGGCCTGGGTGAGTTCATCGGTACGGCGTAAGGGGGCAAGCTGCCGGGATTTGTACTCGCGCATGAACACCAGAATGGCGCCCAGGAGCGTGGTCAGTACCAGCGCAGTCATCATCTGGTGCCGGTCCGGAAGGGCTACTGCCCATTGGGTTCCGGCCAGCACCAGGAAAATGAAGGTGACGGTGACAAGGGCGGCCAGATAGACCGGCGCCATGGCAAACAGCACCAGCGGCAGGGCATAGAGCCAGTGGGAGAGTGGCCAGGGGCCAAGCCAGATGGCCGATACCAGAGCCAGCACCAGAGCAATCAGAAAAAATGCCCGCAATTGCGGCCAGGGGGCATTTTGATGCCCTTTGCCCTGATGGGTGCCCGCCAGGCAAAGACCTGCTGCAGCTGCGGCCGCCACTGCCGCCAGCAGTTCCCCCATGAACAGACAAAGCCCGGAGGTCAGGCCAAAGGCAATAAACCCGCTGCGGGAAAACTTGCCGGGAAGAAATTTTTCGGCGGTTTGGGGCATTGAGTCTGTCCTTTGCTGGCGCATCCATTTGAACCTGTGCAGCGCTATAATAGTCGTTTGGGGTGCGGACTTGAAACGGGAAAGGTAAAGTAACCCTCCCGTTTTGGAATCAGCTTGCAGAATTAAGGGTAAATCAATGGATGTAGCAGCCTACATGACGGAACTCGGCCAGCAGGCCAGGGCCGCTTCCCGGGAAGTCGCCCGGTCCTCCACGGCGGTGCGGAATCAGGCACTTCTGGCCACCGCCGATGCCCTGGACGCCGCCCGATCCGAACTTGCCACCGCCAACAGCAAAGATCTGGAGCGTGGCCGGGAAAATGGACTCGACAGTGCCATGCTGGATCGCCTCGAGCTTACCGCCCAGCGCATCGATGCCATGATTGAGGGTTTACGCCAGGTGGCTGCGTTGCCGGACCCTGTGGGTGTGATTACCGATATGACGTATCGTCCGTCGGGTATTCAGGTGGGCAAGATGCGGGTACCGCTGGGAGTCATCGGCATCATTTACGAGTCCCGGCCCAATGTCACGGTCGAGGCTGCCAGCCTGTGTCTGAAATCCGGTAATGCGACCATTCTGCGTGGTGGCTCCGAGGCGATTCATTCCAATCAGGCTATTGCCCGTTGCCTCAAGCAGGGCCTGAGTGAGGCTGGGTTGCCGGAAACGGCAGTCCAGGTGGTAAGCACTACCGACCGGGCCGCCGTGGGTGAGCTGATCACCATGCCTCAGTTCGTGGATGTGATTGTACCTCGTGGTGGCAAGGGCCTGATCGAGCGCATCAGTCGTGACGCCCGTGTGCCGGTGATCAAACATCTGGATGGCGTTTGTCATGTTTACATCGACAGCCACGCCGATCCGGAGAAGGCGCTGAAGGTGGCGGTTAATGCCAAAACCCAGCGTTACGGCACCTGCAATACCATGGAAACCCTGCTGGTTGACCAGGAGGTGGCGGATGGCCTGCTGCCGCTGCTGGCGGAGCAGTTCCGAGGCAAAGCCGTGGAGTTGCGGGGGTGCCCGCGTACCTGTGCTATTCTCGGAGATATTGTCGAAGCCACCGAGGAAGACTGGCACGAGGAATACCTTGCCCCCATTCTGGCGGTGAAGGTGGTTGAAGGGCTGGACGGCGCCATTGAGCACATCAATCGCTACAGCTCCCAGCATACCGACAGCATTATCACCGAAAACTACACCCGTGCCCGCCGGTTCCTGACCGAGGTGGATTCCAGTTCCGTCATGGTCAATGCCTCAACCCGTTTTGCCGATGGCTTCGAGTATGGACTGGGCGCCGAGATTGGTATCTCCACCGATAAGATCCATGCCCGTGGGCCGGTCGGCCTGGAAGGGCTTACCTCACAGAAGTACGTGGTGTTCGGCGACGGCCATATCCGGACCTGACGCCATGCACGTGATCTACGGCGGCACCTTTGACCCGATTCACCACGGGCACCTCCGGCTGGCACTGGAGGTGTCCGAGGCGCTGGAGGTGAGTCGGGTGCATCTGGTGCCCAGTCATATCCCGCCGCATCGGGGTAGCACCGGGGCCAGCTCGGAGCAGCGTCTGGAAATGATCCGGCAGGCCATCGCCGGCGAACCCGCGCTGGTACTTGACGAGCAGGAGGTGCACCGGGGCGGGGCTTCCTACACCGCCGATACCCTGCGTCAGCTTCGGGCCGAACTGGGGCCGGATTGCCCACTGGTGATGGTGGTCGGTACCGATGCTTTCTCATCGTTTGATCGCTGGCGCGAATGGCAGGAGATCCCTGCACTCGCTCATATCGTGGTGGTGCGCCGGCCCGGCTCGGAACTGCCGGTGGGCAGCGAGGCTGCGCAGCTGGTTGCAGAGCGCTGTGCGGGTTCTGCGTTAGATCTGCATTCACGGCCGGCGGGCCTGGTGCTGGAGCTGGCTCCGCCGTTGCTGGACATCTCTGCCACCGGAATCCGGCGGCGTATCGCGGCGGGTCGGTCGCCACGCTATCTCACGCCGGATGACGTCTGCCGGAGCATCCGCGCCTGGGGACTCTACGGTGCCCGGCCCGTTGAGGGCCAATAGGAGTTATTCACAGGCGTCTTTGATGCTACAATCGCGTCTGAATATCATTGATCGGGTGGCCATACCGGCCAGCACCCGTACTACAGGGTAATTATGCAGGCTGAACAACTGAAAGATCTGGTCGTTAACGCACTGGAAAACATCAAGGCTCAGGACATCAGTGTGATTGATGTTCGCGACCGCACCAGCGTGACCGATTTTATGGTTCTGGCATCCGGTACCTCCAACCGACATGTAAAATCCCTCGCGGATTCGGTGGTGATCGAAGCCAAAGAGCAGGGTGTCCGTGCATCCAACGTTGAAGGTGAAGGCGGCAGTGACTGGATCCTGGTTGATCTGGGTGACGTGGTTGTTCACGTAATGATGCCTGCTACCCGGGAGTTTTACGATCTGGAGCGGTTCTGGCGTGATGCTCCGGATCTTGGTGCTGCGGGCAGCGAGTAGTCATGCGCCTGCGTCTGATCTGTGTGGGGCAGAAAATGCCCGACTGGGTCAGTGCGGGGTACAACGACTACGCTCGCCGGATGCCGCCCGAGTTGCCCCTCGAACTGACTGAAATCCCTATGGCCCACCGGGGTAAGAATCCGGACATTGCCCGGCTGATGCAGCGGGAAAGCGACGCGATCCTCTCTGCCGTGGGCACCCGTGACCGCGTGGTGGCTCTGGAGGTGGGTGGGCGCCCCTGGTCAACGGAAAAGCTCGCCTCACAGCTGGAAAGCTGGCAACAGGACGGCCGGGATGTCGCTTTTCTGGTCGGAGGCCCCGACGGCCTGGCGGATGCCTGTCGACAGCGAGCGGACCAGCAATGGTCACTGTCGCCTCTTACCTTGCCCCACCCTCTGGTGAGAATCCTCTTGGCCGAGCAACTCTACCGGGCCTGGAGCATCACCCGTAACCACCCTTACCACCGGGCCTAGGAACAGACATGGTCTGGGGCGAACTGAAAAATACCGCAGCGGAGCGCCGGCTGTTCCAGCGCCGGGCCATGGTGATGCTGGTGTTCGTCCTGGTGCTGATGACCGGGTTGCTGGCTCGGATGTACCAGTTGCAGATCGTTGAGCACGAGATTTACACCACGCTGTCTGACAAAAACCGGGTTCAGGTACAGTCGGTACCGCCACCCCGAGGCCTGGTGTACGACCGGAATAACATTTTGCTGGCGGAGAATCGCCCGGTATTCAGCCTGACGGTGGTGCCGGAGCGCGTTGGCGATATGGACGCAACACTGGCGCGCCTGAGCGACATTCTGAGTATTGCCGATGAAGACCTGGAACGGTTCGAGCGCCGACTGCGGGAGCCGCGGCGTCCGTTCCAGGCGATCCCCCTGAGTTACGATCTCGACGAAGCCGAAATTGCCCGCATGGCAGTGCACCGGCATCAGTTTCCGGGGGTGGAAGTTGAGGCCGAACTGGTTCGCTACTATCCCCATAGCGAGCTGACCGCCCATGCCCTGGGGTTTGTCGGCCGTATCAATCGCGACGAACTCCAGCGTATCGATCCGGTTAATTACGCGGGGACCAACTACATCGGCAAATCCGGCATTGAGCGTTTCTACGAGGAGGCGCTTCACGGTCAGGTGGGCTACCAGCATGTAGAAACCAACGCCCGTGGCCGGATCTTGCGGGTGCTTGAGCGAGTAAATCCTGTTCCGGGCGAAGACCTCCAGCTCCATCTTGATTTGCGGCTCCAGCGTCGGGCGCATGAGCTGATGGAGGGCAGGCGAGGTGCGATCATTGCGATTGAGCCGAAGACCGGCGGGATTCTGGCGCTTGCCAGTGTGCCCGGTTTCGATGCCAATAAGTTTGTGACCGGTATCAGCGTCAATGATTATCGCGAGTTGAGTCAGAGTATTGATAAGCCATTGTTTAACAGGGCGCTCCGGGGCCAGTACCCCCCCGCCTCGACCATCAAGCCCATGATGGCTGTTGCAGCGCTGGACAGTGGCGCAACGAATAGAGACCGGAGAATCTGGGACCCGGGCTACTTCCAGTTACGTGAGGGCGGGAGGCGTTTCCGGAACTGGAATCGCTCTGGCGATGGCTGGGTGGATCTGAAGTACTCCATGGCGAGATCCAATGATGTTTACTTTTACGAAGTGGGCGTTGATATGGGGGTGGATGTCATGTCTTCCTATCTGGCCCGGTTCGGCTTTGGTGAGGATGCCACCCTGGATGTGTCCGGTGCTTTGACCGGGTTGTTGCCGACCGCAGACTGGAAACGGGCGGTGAAAAATGAGCCGTGGTATCCCGGAGACTCAGTCAACATGAGTATTGGGCAAGGGTTTTTGCTGGCAACGCCCATGCAACTGGCAACGGCTACGGCTTTGATTGCCAATCGCGGACTCTGGGTCGAGCCCAGGCTGCTTAAGGATGTCCATGGTGACAGTCCAGTGGAGGAGTTCCTCCCGGAGCAGACGCATGAGCAGCTTGAACTGAATGACCCTGATGACTGGGAGTATGTCGTCGATACCATGGAAGAAGTGATGCATGGCGCAAGGGGTACGGGGCGAAGCGCCGGTCGAGGCGCGAGCTACCGGATGGCTGGTAAAACTGGCACTGCCCAGGTATTCAGTCTTGGTCAGGATGAGGAGTACGATGAAGAGCAGATAAAGGAGCGACTCCGGGACCACGCGCTTTTCGTCGGGTTTGCTCCAGCGGATGACCCCAAGATCGCAGTCGCTGTGATTGTTGAGAACGGTGGTAGTGGCAGTGGTGCCGCTGCCCCGGTTGCCCGGGCCTTGTTTGATGCCTGGCTGGAGGAGTTTCCAGCGCAGGAGGCGGAAACTGTGATCAGCGATTCCAGAACGGCCGGTGGAGACAACTGATGGCTGGCAGCAAACTGTGGAGCAGTCAGAGCAGCAGCGATCTCGGGCGCAACCGCAGTGTCTGGTCGGCACTGCATCTGGACCCGGTTCTTCTGGGGCTTCTGCTGTTGCTCGTCGGTGGCGGCCTTTTCGTGCTCTACAGTGGCGCTGACCGGAACATTGACGTGGTCAAGGCGCAGGGCATTCGCCTGGGTGTTGCCTTTGTGGTGATGTTTGTATTTGCCCAACTGGATCCGGCGGTCTTTCGTCGATGGGCGCCCTGGCTCTACGGCTTGGGGCTGATCGGGCTGGTTGCCGTGTTGCTGGTGGGTGTTGGTGCCAAAGGGGCTCAGCGCTGGCTGGCGCTGCCAGGGCTGCCCCGGTTTCAGCCTTCCGAGTTCATGAAGCTGGTGGTGCCGATGATGGCGGCCTGGTACCTGTCTCGCTATTACCTGCCACCGACCTTCCCGAAGGTGATGACGGGGCTTGTGATCGTTCTGCTGCCGATGTTCCTGATCATCCAGCAACCGGATCTCGGTACCTCCCTGCTGGTGGGCATGGCGGGCATTTTTGTGGTGTTCTTTGCCGGCATCAGCTGGAAGTTGATTGCCGCGTTCCTCGCCATGGTCTCGGTTTCTGCCCCCCTGATGTGGTTCTTCGTCATGCGGGAATATCAGAAGCAGCGGGTATTGACGCTGCTGGATCCCCAGAGCGATCCGCTCGGGGCCGGCTGGAACATTATCCAGTCGAAAACCGCGATTGGTTCCGGTGGTATGGAGGGCAAGGGCTGGTTGCAGGGTACCCAATCACACCTGGAGTTTTTGCCGGAAAGCCACACTGATTTTATTGTCGCGGTGCTGGCAGAGGAGTTCGGTTTTGTCGGTATGTTGCTGCTGCTGACGTTGTACTTTCTGATTATCCTGCGATGTCTCTACATCTCGGTTACCGCCCAGGATTCCTTCGGTCGGTTGGTGGCCGGCGCACTGACCATGACGTTTTTCATTTATATCTTCGTCAACATTGGAATGGTGAGCGGCCTGTTGCCGGTGGTCGGGGTGCCGTTGCCGTTGATCAGTTATGGTGGCACCTCAAGTGTCACCCTGATGGCGGCGTTCGGGGTGTTGATGTCGATTCACACCCATCGCCGGATGATCACGGCCTGAACCAGTAATGATGGCCGCCCGGTAATGGTGTATACACAAGGGAACCCGTTACAATGTTGCTGGTCAGTAATGGCGGTATCAATACACAGGTTTTGGGGTAGCGAACAGACATGGTCAAGGTTTCTGACAAACGGATTCCCGCATTCGCTTTGGCTGCCTTGCTGGCCGGTTGTGCCAGCAGCCCCGAAGTTGACCATTCCTCACGCTACACCATAAAACAGGATCGGGCGCCTTCGGGCAGCTTCGATGCCAGTGGCCTGGCCGATGCCACACCTCGGTATGAACAGCCACGGACGGCTGGCAACAAGTCACCCTATACGGTCTGGGGCAAGCGCTATCATGTGATGGACAGCAATGAGGGATACGTGCAGCGCGGCACCGCGAGCTGGTATGGCGAGAAATTTCACGGCCATAAGACCTCCAACGGTGAAGTGTTCGACATGTATGCCATGTCGGCGGCTCACAAATCTCTTCGTATTCCGGGTTACGCACGGGTGACCAATCTCGACAACGGCCGTTCGGTGATTGTCCGGGTGAACGATCGCGGACCCTTCCACGGGGACCGGTTGATCGATCTGTCCTATGCTGCGGCCAAGAAACTTGGCTATCAATCCCGTGGCACCGCCAGGGTCGAAGTGGCCGCCATTACAGTGCGCCCGGACGGCTCCATGTTCCTGGCTGGCAAGCCGTTTGACGCGGTTGGTGAGGCCGCTGTGGTTGCCTCGTCGCCTTCCGGGACAACCGAGCTGGCCGCCGGTGAAGGTCTGTTTGTCCAGCTCGGGGCATTCAGTCAGCGAGATCCGGCTGAGGCCATGCGTGAGCGCCTGCTGGGGGTGCTGGACAATCCTGTGAGAGTCCGGGAGATCACCACCGATAATGGCCGGTTCCACCGGGTTCAGGTGGGGCCGTTCGAGAACGAAGGCGATGCGCGCTACGCTCAGAACCTTCTGGAATCCAGAGGGTTCCGGCAGTCCATTGTACTGACCGATTCGCACTGAACCGACTGAGTTCAGAACCAACATAAGACAAGCATCTGACGACGAATGAAACTATCCATGGCTTTCAAGACTGTAACTCGAACCCTGTTTCTGGTTTTCTCCCTGTTGCTGATGACCGGGCAGGCCTCGGCGCAGGCCGTACTGATCCCGTCGCCACCGCAGATTGCCGGTAGCTCCTGGGTATTGATGGACCCGCTCAGTGGTCGAGTGATCATGGAGCACAACAGCAATGAGCGATTGCCGCCAGCGAGCCTGACCAAAATGATGACGGCCTACATTGTCGAGCGCGAGCTGGATGAAGGCCGTATCGCCATGTCGGATATGGTGCCGATCAGTGTCAAAGCCTGGCGTACCGAAGGTTCCCGAACCTTTGTGCAGGAAGGCACCTCGGTTTCGGTTGAGGATCTTCTCAAAGGGGTGATTATCCAGTCTGGCAATGATGCGTCTGTGGCGTTGGCAGAGTTTGTGGCCGGCAGTGAAGGGGCTTTTGTGGACATCATGAACCAGCAGGCACAGCTGTTGGGCATGAAGGATACCCATTTCGAGAATGCCACCGGCTTGCCCTCACCAGATCATTTCTCAACCGCCTACGATCTTGCGATCCTGGCGCAGCACATTATCCAGGACTACCCGGAAAATTATCCGCTGTATGCCCAGAAGCACTTCACCTACAACAATATTCGCCAGCCCAACCGTAACAGCCTGCTGTGGCGCGATGACAGCGTCGATGGTTTGAAAACGGGGCACACGGAAGAGGCTGGCTACTGCCTGGTGGCGTCGGCAAAGCGTGGTGAGACCCGGCTGATTGCCACTGTTATGGGTGCCAGCAGCTCTGAAGCCCGTGCTCAGGAAGTACAGAAAATGCTCAACTACGGCTTCCGTTACTTTGAAACCGAGCGGCTGTTCCGTGCCGGTCAGGAACTGATGGCCTCCCGGGTGTGGGGCGGCCAGGCGGATGAGGTGTCGGTGGGCATGCCTGAGGATATCTACGTCACCATTCCTCGCGGCTCCCGCGAACAGCTGGAATCGGTGGTCGACCTTGATTCCGTGATAAAAGCGCCCATTAAGGTGGGAGATGAGCTGGGCCGCGTTCGTGTGGTTCTGGATGGTGAAACCCTGGTGGATGAGCCTGTGCTGGCACTCACCGAAGTGCCTGAAGGCGGTTTGTTCAAGCGCATCTGGGATGCCATCAAGCTGTTCTTTGTTCAACTGTTTAACTGAGGCCGGGGCGCTGTTTTCCTCAGCCGGGAGTAATGTGCGGCATGACTGAGCCGAAAGCACCAAAAATCGAGTTTCCCTGTGACTATGTCATCAAGGTGATTGGCAATGCCGCGCCCGATTTCACCGAATTCGTGGTGGAAGTCGTCGAGCAGCATGCCCCGGGGCTGTCTGAAGCGGACATCTCGGTGACCGACAGCAGCAAGGGCCGGTTTTCTTCGGTTCAGCTGAAAATTGTGGCTACCGGTGAAGATCAGCTCAAAGCATTGTTTGAAGAGCTCAAGGCCAGTGGCCGCGTTCATATGGTGCTGTAACTGTGGCTGACCTCATCGTGCGGTCACTGGGGCAGCAGCCCTACATGGAAACCTGGGAGGCGATGAAATCATTCACTGCCAACCGGGACGAGACCACCGTGGATGAACTCTGGTGCCTGGAACACCCCCGGGTGTTTACCCAGGGCCAGGCCGGCAAGGCGGAGCACATCCTTCTGCCGGGAGACATTCCGGTGATCCAGGTGGATCGTGGCGGCCAGGTGACCTACCACGGCCCTGGTCAGCTGGTGATCTATCTGCTGATTGATCTGACTCGGCGGAAGCTCGGGGTGCGTAACCTGGTCAGTGCCATTGAACAGGCGATTGTCCGCACCCTGGCCCAGTCTGATATTGAGGCAGCACCGCGGTCAGATGCGCCGGGTGTCTATGTGAACGGCGCCAAGATTGCGTCCCTGGGATTGCGGGTTCGGCGGGGGTGTTCTTTCCATGGCCTCGCGCTGAATGTGAACATGGATATGGAGCCTTTCTCCCGCATCAATCCCTGTGGTTACGCGGGCATGTCGATGTGTCAGGTCAGCGATTTTGAAGCCGGCGCCTCGGTGTATGATCTGGAGCGCCGGCTGGTGAGCGAGCTGGTCGAAGGCTTGGGCCATACCCGGGTGGAACAACGTCAGGGCTGGTGAAGCGCATCAATGGCCTGACTGGCGACGGCGGAACGGATCCGTTCTGCCGTAGCGGTGGTTTCGGCCAGGGCTGTTTCCGGTAGCAGTACCAGAAATTCCTCTCCGCCCCATCTGGCAATGGTGTCCACTTTCCGGCTCTGGCCTGTCACGGTGCGGGCAACCAGCACAATCATGTCGTCGCCCGCTCAGATCCGTATAATGGTCAGATGCATCGCAGGCATTCACATTTCCTGACAGAAACAGGTCTTTCATGTCGTCCAGCCGACCCGGAAAATCCGTCTCCCGAATCAAGACCGGCAGCTTTGAACGCAGGTTGTCGCTGACCAGAGCCGGGCTGTTCGCAGGCACGCGCATGGCCTCCCACATGGCGACCAACTGGTTCAGCAGCAAGGAGACCCGGGAGCAGCGGCATCGGGCCATGTTGTCCAGCCAGGCCCGGTTTCTGGTGGACGAACTCGGCCGGCTCAAGGGAAGCGTGGTCAAGATAGGCCAGGTTATGGCGCTTTACGGTGAGCACTTTCTCCCGGAGGAAGTGACTGAGGCGCTGCACACTCTGGAAGACCAGACTACGTCCCTGGAGTGGCCGGCCATCGAGCGGGTGCTTAAAGCCGAGTTGGGGGAGAGCCGGCTTTCCGAACTCGACGTTGACCCTGAGCCTATCGGCGCCGCCTCACTTGGCCAGGTTCACCGCGCCGTGCGCCGTAGCGACGGGTTGGAGCTGGTGCTCAAAGTGCAGTACCCCGGTGTTGCCGATGCCGTAGACAGTGATCTGAACGCTGTCGCTCACTTGCTCAAAGTGGCGCGGCTGGTCAGCTTCGGCCCTGAGTTCAACGACTGGCTGGAAGAAGTGCGGGAAATGATGCACCGGGAGGTGGATTACCGGCTTGAGGCCCGTACCACCGAAAAATTTCGCCAGATGCTCAGCCATGATGCACGCTTTGTGGTGCCCAGAGTGCTGCCTGAGTATTCAACCGATCATATTATTGCCTCGACCTATGAACACGGCCATTCCGTCAGTTCGGTGGCGGTTCGGGAGCTGTCATTGGAGCGACGCAGTGGCCTGGGGCGAGCGGCTCTGGAGCTGTTCTTCCGGGAATTATTCGAATGGGGCGAGATACAGACCGACCCGAATTTCGGCAATTACCGAATCCGCATTGCCGGCGAGCAGGGTGACGATTCGGAAACGGACCGGATTGTCCTGCTGGATTTTGGTGCCGTGCAGAGTTACTCGTCAGACTTTCTTCAGCCGGTCATTCAGATGATCAAGGCCTCTTACGAGGAGGACCTGGAGCAGGTTATTGAGGGTGGGATCGAGCTCAGATTCATGAGCCGGGACTGGCCGGCGGAGGTGTTGGACAAGTTTGGCAAGGTCTGTATGTCAGTACTGGAACCCCTGGCCAAGGACCGTAGCCAGTGGCCGGATTATGCCGTTAACAGTCATGGCCAGTACCGCTGGAAGCAGAGCGATCTGCCCTCCAGAGTGGCCAAGCAGGCGGCGCGGTCTGCCATTAGCCGGTATTTTCGTGTACCCCCTAAGGAATTTGTGTTCCTCAATCGAAAACTGATCGGGGTTTACACCTTCATTGCCGTGTTGCACTCTGAGTTCAACGGCGAGCATCTGTTGAGAAAATACCTCTATGACGACGCCGGCGTTTAACCAGACGCGGTCAGCACTACCCAGATGACAAAGGCATAGCGCAGTCCCTTGCCGATCCCCACGAGGACAATGAAATTCAGCCAGGGGACCCGCATAATGCCGCCCACCAGGGTCAGCGCATCGCCGCCGATGGGCAGCCAGCCCAGCAGCAGCGACCACTGCCCATAGCGATTGAACCGGTTTCGTGCCTTGTGTAGTTGCAGTTCGCTGACGGGAAACCAGCGTTTGTGCTTAAAGCGATCCACTTGCCGGCCGATAAGCCCATTAACCACTGACCCCAGGGTATTACCCATGGTTGCCCATAGCCACAACCAGAACAGCGGGTAATTCTGACTGACCAGAGTGCCAAGCAGGATTTCCGAATACGCAGGCAGCAGCGTTGCCGCGGCAAAAGATGTCAGGAACAGGGTCAGGTAGGCCAAAAACGCCTCCATGCTCTAGGATGTTGGTTAAGCCTCACAGAAAAAGGTTTTGATGTACATGAAACAACTCTCTCTGCGCGTAAAACTCTACGCCCTGGTGATCGCACTGCTGCTGACCATGGGGGTGAGTATTGTCATCACCGCCCAGCTTTCCCTCAGTTCCATGGAGGAACGGCTGACCCGGGAAACCCGGGGCACGGTACAAAGTATCGTCATGGATCAGCTTAGCGCTACCGCAGGGAAATACGGTGAGCTGGTGACCGGGGTATTTGAAACCGCCTACCAGACCCCGGAGGTGGTTCGCAGCCTGATTACCCGAAATATCGAAGCAGACAGCTCCGGAAGGATCAGCCGGCGTGACCTTCAGGAAAACATTGGGGTCGTGCTCGAGGAGCAGAGACATCTGAGCTCGATTTATGCCCAGTTTGAGCCGGATGGTTACGACGGTCAGGACATCTACTTTACCGGTGGCGTGGAAGAACACAGCAGTGATGAGGGTACCCTGGAGATCTACTACTATCGGGACCCGGCTGGCGACGTGGTATTCAGCAGGACCGAAGACCCTGCCACCAAATACCTGGAAAACCGCAATGAGTTCGGCATTCGTGAAGCCGAATGGTACCTATGTTCCCGTGATTCCCTGAAGCCCTGTCTGATGGAGCCCTACGAGTACGAGATTGAAGAGGGCTACTCCGAGCTGATGACCAGCCTGGTGGTGCCGGTGATCAATGACGGCGAGTTTGCCGGGGTGGTGGGGGCCGATATCAACCTGTCGACACTGCAGTCGACCATTGCCGGTGTCAGCGAGGAACTGTTCGACGGGCAGTCACGAGTCACATTATTGAGCGAGAAAGGCCTGATTGCGGCTTCCAGTCACTATCAGGAACACCTGGGGCGGCCGCTGCGGGAAGCTCTGCCGGATCTGGCCGGCGAATTTACGTCGCTGCACCGCAACGGAGGCAGATTCGACAACGGTGAGATCCTCGCCGTGTCCTATCCCATCAAGGTGGCGTTGCCGGGCGCCGAGTGGTCGCTGTTGATCGAACTGCCCCGTGATACGGCTCTGGCCAGTGTGAATGAAATAACCGCTTTGCTGTCAGACGAAGTAACCAGCACGGCCACCCGCCAGACCGTGGTGGGCATTGTGGTGGTCGTACTTGCGATTGCTGTGTTGGTGCTGCTGGTGCGTTCGGTTACCCGGCCCCTGGACGAGATCCGTAAGCGCATGCGTAACCTGGCCAGTGCCGAGGGCGATCTTACCCGTGAACTGGATATTGACACCCATGCCGAGCTGATTGACCTTGCTGGTGGCTTCAATGCCTTCCTGGCCCGCCTGAGAGAAATGATCAATGACCTCAAAGATGTGAATGCCCAGGTGCGGGGGCAGGCCTCGGATGTTGGCGCCATTGCACGGGATACCGATGAACAGACCGCCCGCCAGCACCAGGATATCGACAGTGTGGTGACCGCCATGAATGAAATGTCGGCGGCGGCCGGGGAAGTGGCCGGCTTTGCTGGCGAGGCAGCGGATAATGCCCGGGCGGCCCGGGACGGCATTAAATTTACCCAGGACACCCTGGGTACCGCGTTACGGGGTGTGGATGCACTGGCCGGCGATATGGATCAGGCCAGCTCGGCCATTGGTCATGTTGCCCAGCGCAGTGAGGAAATTAACCGGATTCTGGAAGTGATCCGTGGCATTGCCGAGCAGACCAATCTGCTGGCACTGAATGCGGCTATCGAGGCTGCCCGGGCCGGAGAACAGGGGCGTGGCTTTGCGGTGGTGGCCGATGAAGTTCGCACGCTGGCGTCCCGAACCCGTGAATCTACGGATGAGATCAGTGGCATGATCGAGCGCCTGAAAGGCGACGTGGACGGTGCGGTCACGGTCATTGGAACCGGGGTGGAGCGAGCCACCAGCGCGGTAGAGGGTACCCGGGAGGCCAGCCACTCGCTGGCGACGGTGGTTGAACGTATCGCCACCATTGTTGAGCATGTGACCCAGGTGGCCACCGCCGCTGAGGAGCAGAGCTCGGTGAGCGAGGAAATTAACCGGAACCTGACCCACATTGGCGATGCGGCCAACGACCTGCGGGAATTGGCGCAACGGGTCCGGCAGAGTGGCGATGCACTCGATGGCCAGGTCCAGGTGCTCGACCGTGAACTGGGGCGCCTGAAAACCTGAGGCTGACACTTCTCAAGGCGATATCGGTATCGTCAGCTACTATCACGATCATGGCGAGGATCAATTTTCAATTGGTGCTCGCCATGCCATCATTGCGACACTTAGATGCGAAGAGTGCCAGCCACTCGCTACCCTTTGAGTCAGGAGGTTTGTATGGAGCAGGTCACGATTTATGGCCGTTCAAGCTGTGGTTTTTGCGTTCGGGCAAGGGACCTGTGTGAATCCAGAAACATCCCCTACGTGTGGGTGGACATGATCGAGAAAGGCATGAGCAAACAGGATATTGCCGACCGTATCGGTCATCCGGTCTACACGGTGCCCCAGATTCTGGTGGGTTCCGAGTATGTGGGTGGCTTCGACGATTTCTCGGCGTATATCCGTCGCCATGAGGCACAAACGGCCAGTTAAATCACAGCGTTTATGGCGTAACAAAAAGCCCGGCAACTTGGCCGGGCTTTTTTGTGGAACTGCAGGGACGGATCAGAGTTCGAACTCGGTCCGCAGTTTCTTCTCCACCAGCTGGTTCTTCAGCTTGGCAACCCTGGGCAGGCCGTCGTCAAACGGCGGGAAACTTTCACCGGCAATCAGCGGCTGCAGGTAATCCCGGCAATCCTGGGTGATACCAAAGCCATTGTCTGTGATGTAGTGGATTGGCATTTTCTTTTCCTGGTTGGCTACTTCGCTGAGATTGGCCTCGCCGATTGACCAGCGGTAAGGTTTGGCCTGATCCCGCACGATGGTGGGCATCAGGGCCTGTTTGCCCGCCAGGGCCATTTCCACAGCAGCCTTGCCAACCGCATAGGCCTGCTCCACATCGGTGGCGGAGGCAATGTGCCGGGCTGCACGCTGCAGATAGTCTGCCACCGCCCAGTGGTATTTGTGGCCAAGGGCTTGTTTCACCATATTGGCCAGGGCCGGGGCAACACCACCAAGCTGGGTGTGGCCGAAGGCATCCTTGGCACCGGCATCGGCCACGAAGCGGCCGTCTTCGTATTGGGCACCTTCAGACGCCACTACGACACAGTAGCCGTAGTCTTTCACGCACTGGTCCACCCGCTCCAGGAATTTCTCCCGGTTGAATGGAATTTCCGGGAACAGAATGATGTGGGGCGGTTCGCCCTCGCCCTGTCCAGCCAGCCCACCAGCAGCGGCAATCCAGCCGGCGTGGCGGCCCATCACTTCCAGAATGAACACCTTGGTGGACGTTTCACACATGGATTTGATATCCAGGCTGGCTTCCAGGGTGGAAGTCGCGATGTACTTGGCCACAGAGCCGAAGCCGGGGCAGCAGTCGGTGAAGGGAAGGTCGTTATCAACGGTCTTGGGTACGCCGATGCAGGTGATCGGGTAACCCATGCGGTCGGCCAGCTGGGAGACCTTGTAGGCGGTATCCTGGGAGTCACCGCCCCCGTTGTAGAAGAAGTAACCGATGTCGTGGGCCCGGAATACTTCAATCAGGCGCTCGTATTCGCGCTGATTCTCGGAAATGTTCTTGAGCTTGTAGCGGCAAGAGCCGAACGCCCCGCCCGGCGTGTGGATCAGGGCCTGGATGGCGTCGTCAGATTCCAGGCTGGTATCAATCAACTCTTCTTTCAATGCGCCGATGATGCCATTGCGACCGGCATAGACCTTGCCAATCTGGTCCGGATGTTTACGTGCGGTCTGGATAACACCGCAGGCACTGGCATTGATAACGGCGGTGACCCCGCCAGACTGGGCATAAAATGCGTTCTTGATAGCCATCTCGGGCTGAAGCCTCCTGCTGGTTCAACGATGGCGCAGATGATACGCCAATCACTGCGGTTTTTCATGAGCATATGACGGCTCTTGACCGCGCAGAAAGTATGGTAGAGGCTTGGCAGGTTTCAAACCGGAGGCACAACCTTAATGCATATACATATTCTGGGCATTTGCGGCACGTTCATGGGCAGTCTGGCGGTGATCGCCCGGGAGCTGGGGCATAAGGTGACTGGTTCGGACCAGGGTGTTTACCCTCCCATGAGTACTCAGCTGGAGGCCCAGGGCATTGCGTTGACGGAGGGTTACCGGCCCGAGAATCTGGAGCCGAAACCGGATCTGGTGCTGATCGGGAACGCCATGTCCCGGGGCAATCCGGAAGTGGAAGCGGTGCTCAACCGGCGTATCGATTATATGTCTGGCCCCGAATGGCTCGCCCGGGAGGTCCTGCGCCACCGCTGGGTGATGGCCGTAGCCGGTACCCATGGCAAAACCACCACAACGGCCATGCTGTTGTGGATTCTAGACCAGGCCGGCTTTGATGCTGGTTATCTGGTAGGCGGTGTGCCCCAGGACTTTCCGGTGTCTGCCCGGCTGGGCAGCAGTGATTTCTTTGTGATCGAGGCGGATGAGTACGACAGCGCGTTCTTCGACAAGCGTTCCAAGTTCATCCACTACCGCCCGAATACCCTGATTCTCAACAACCTGGAATTCGACCACGCCGATATTTTCGAGAACGTGGAAGCCATCGAGCGTCAGTTCCACCATCTGGTACGTACCGTCCCGTCCCAGGGCCTGATCATTCGACCTGCTTTGGACAGTCACCTGGATAATGCCCTGGATATGGGGTGCTGGAGCCCGGTGCAGGATACCGCCATCGGCAGCGAGATCAGCCGCACGGCGGACTGGCGGGCCGAGCTTCTGGCCGAGGACGGCAGCCGCTTCATGGTCATCCACCATGAGCAGCCGGTGGCGACCCTGAAATGGAACCTGACCGGCTTGCACAATGTGCGTAATGCCCTGTCGGCGATTGCCGCTGCCCGCCATGTGGGCGTTACGCCTGATCATGCGGTGGCGGCGCTGTGCCGGTTCTCCGGTGTTAAGCGCAGAATGGAGCTGGTGGGCGAAATCGGCGGTGTGCGCGTATATGACGACTTTGCCCATCATCCAACCGCGATTGCGTCCACCCTGGAGGGGTTGCGTAACCGGGTGGGGGGTGAGCCAATCCTGGCCATTATCGAACCCCGCTCCAATACCATGAAGCAGGGTGTGCACAAGCAGACGCTGATTCCGAGTGCCGCGCTGGCAGACCGGGTGCTTTGGGGTAACCTCAGTGATATGGACTGGCTGCCGGAACTGGTGGAAAGCTGGCGGGCGCAACATGGTGAGCTGGATCATCACAGGGTGGAAGCGTCGGTGGAACAACTGATTGAGAAGGCCCTGGAGGGGCTGCCAGAGACTTGTCACATCGTGATCATGAGTAATGGCGGCTTTGGCGGCATTCATCGGAAACTGGTGGCGGAACTGGAGAAGCGTCGTGGCTGAACAATCACCCGTGATTAATCTGGCGTTTACCGGCGCGTCTGGAGCTCAGTACGGGCTTCGTCTGTTGCAGTGCCTGGTAGCCAATGGTTGCCGTGTGAATGTGATGATCAGTAAGGCGGCCCAGGTGGTGATCGCGACTGAAACCGAGTTCCGGCTGCCGGGTTCCACGCCTGCCATGGCCGAGGCGTTGTCGGACTTCGCCGGTGCGCAAACCGGCCAGGTGCAGGTCTTTGGCCGGGAGGAGTGGTTTTCTCCACCGGCTTCCGGTTCCGGCGAGAAGGCACCGCTGGTGATTTGTCCCTGTAGTACCGGCACGCTCTCGGCACTGGCCACCGGCGCCAGTAATAATCTGATTGAGCGCGCTGGCGACGTGGCCCTGAAAGAGCGCCGCAAGCTGATTCTGGTGTTACGGGAGACGCCGTATTCCGAAGTGCACCTGGAAAACATGCTCAGGCTCACCCGCATGGGCGCGGTGATGATGCCGGCGAGCCCCGGGTTCTATCACAATCCGCAGTCGGTGGATGATCTGGTGGACTTTATGGTGGCCCGGATTCTCGACCACCTTGATCTTCCGCAAACCCTGGTGCCCCGCTGGGCCGAAAAGAAAGCCGACTGATCCGTTCCGGGGCGATGGTTTTGGCCAAAGCGATTGATGGTTTTCACCATTGAGCGAAACCCCGCCCCGCCACAGACTTGCTGAACACAACGATAAACCAACCCGTTCACCGAGGTTCAGCATGATTCCACGTACTCTGTTCGACGCCGATCTTGATGGCTTTCGCGATTCCGTTCGCAAGTTCCTGGAACAGGAAGCCGCGCCTTATCACGAGCAATGGGAAAAGGATGGCCAGGTCAGCCGCGAGCTCTGGCGAAAGGCGGGCGAGCTGGGCTTCCTGTGCCCGATGCTGCCGGAA